>PUNW01000098.1 GCA_003552665.1 Spirochaetaceae bacterium
AGTGCTCGGGGGCGGTTCAGGTAGTCGCGGGCGAACTCGGCGGAAGCGAAGGCGCGTTCGTTGGCGAGCACGACGGCGGCGAATGCCTCGTTTAGCTCGATCAGCTTGAAGTCGGTGAGCTCACAACCGGTGAGCTCCATGAGCTTTGCCGTAGCGTACACCGGGCCGAGGCCCATCCGCTCAGGCTTCAACGCAACCGTGGCGTATCCGCGGATGAACCCGAGCGGCTCGAGCCCGCGTGCCTTTGCCGCGCTCTCGCGCATCAGGGTCACGGCGGCCGCCCCGTCGCTGATCTGACTGGAGTTTCCTACAGTTACGGTCCCGGTATGGCGGTTGAAATACGGCGGGAGCTTGGCGAGCTGTTCAAGCGTCTGCCCCGGGCGTGGGCCTTCATCCGCGCTCTGCATGCTGTGGTAGTGCGGCGGGAGCGGCACCGGAACGACCTCGACCTTGAAAAGCTCCTTTTCAACGGCGCGCGTTGCGCGTTGATGGCTCAGCAACGCGTACTCATCCTGCTCACGCCGTGTAATACGGAACTCACGCGCGAGGAGCTCGGCCGTCTCACCCATCAGCATGCCGGAAAGCGGATCGGTCAGCACCTGCCGGAGCCCCGCGACCGGCCGAAGAAAACGAGGGCGGAAACGGAGCAGCGTCTGCACCCGCGCGCGTTTGCCTCGTGCCGCGTCCCAGCGGGCCAGAAAACGGCGGTACTCGGTTCCAAAGAACAGGGGGATGTTGCTCATGGACTCGCCGCCGCCGGCCACTATGAGGTCGGCGTCACCGAGCAGCAGCTTGGCAGCGGCGGCAGTGATCGACTCGATCCCTGAGGCACAGTTGCGCTGAACGGTATGGGCCGGGAGCGTTTCCGGCAAACCTGACTTGATGCCGATAACGCGGGCGATATTCGGCGCTTCCGCCGGCTGGGCTACGGTTCCAAAGATGAGCTCTCCGTACTCGCTTGGGTGAAACGGTGCGCGGATTACAGCTTCTTTGACCGCGAAGGCGCCGAGATCGTCGGCACGCAGATCTTTTAGCGAACTATCGGCTTTCCCGATTGGGGTGCGTGCGCCGCTGACAACTGCTATTCGTTCGGTCATTGCCGAGGCTCCCTGATAGACGCGCGAACGGTACGCCGCCGTCTTGAGTGTCGGTGGACGCGGACAGCGTTTGCGTGCGTGTTCCTGTCAAGCATAACATGCTTCCGACTGAGGATACACGCGCGATTTCGGTAACCAGCGGAAGCCGAAGGGGTAAATTTGTCCTCAACAGGCTTTCTGACTGGACAGCTTGGATTTTGTGGCGTTACCTTTTGGCACCAGCGTTGCTCAAAGCGAGCATCCTGCGGTGGGGGGACCCGATGGGGGAAAACCACGAGGAGGTGCGTTTTGAGTTCGAAACTAGACCTGCATGACCGCCCCGGCGCTCGCGAGCCACAGGGCCGGCGCGGGCGAAAGTTCCCGTACTTTTCGCTGCCCACGCGACCCGGTTCGACGGGCGTGATCACAGCGGTTGCGCTCACAGTCCTGATGCTGGCGGGTACGATAATGGGGTGCGACCTTGCCGGAGCAAATCTCGACGACGGGCGCTACGTTGCAATTACCGACACCTTCAGCGACGACGGCTGGGCGTCCTACGCACTGCTTGAGGTGCACGACGGCAGGATCGGTTCAGCCGAGGTTGACCGGATCAACGAGTTCGGCGACCGGGAGTCTGAACAGGCGGTGATCGAGGCCTCGTATCGCCACACCGGCGATACGACTCCCGCGGCTGCTTCAGAACAGGCCACCGACGCTCTTGGGCCCGACGGCTCGCTGGATTCCGAAGAGCTCGGCGAGGCCGGCCGGCACGCGGACACGTTAGAGGCTGTCCTGGAAGCAGCGCTCGACGCCGCACAAGCGGGCGAAGAGGAGCCTGCACTCGTGAGCGCCGGCGGTGCTCGTGAGATAGACCCCGGGAAGCTCTGGGCGCACATCACCGCGCCGGAGCCTGAGCGCGCCCGCGCCGCGCGGCGCGGAGGTGGTGCCGGCGGACAACGCGAAGGCGATCACCGCGCTGCGGCAGTCTCGAGCCATTACCTGGCAACTGAAGCTGCCGAGACGGTGCTGCAGGACGGCGGTACAGCGGCCGATGCAGCGTTCGCAATGGCGGCGGTGCTGACCGTTACCGAGCCGTGGTTTTCGAGCATTCTCGGCGGCGGCACCTGGGCTTTGCACTATGATGCCGAAGCCGATGAGGTGCGTGCGTTGGACGGCGTCGCCGGCGCTGCAAGCGGCGCCACAGCCGAGTTTTTCGCCGACACCGATCGGTACGAAGAGTTCGGGATGCATATGGCGAACGTTCCGGGGGCGTGGGCCGGTTGGATCGAGTGGCTGAAGGAGTACGGCGAGACCGGACTCGACGAGCTGATGGCACCGGCGATCGCGGCCGCCGAAGAGGGTGTCCCGGCAAGCGAAAGCATGGAGCTTTGGCTCTCACAGTCGGTGGAGGATTTCCGTGATTGGCCGGACACGGCTGGGATCTATCTGCGTAACGGCGAGCCGGCGCGAGCCGGTGATATGATCCATCAGCCGGACGCCGCGGATACCTTCCGCGAGTTGGTGGACGCCTACGAGGCTGAACGCGAGCGCGGCGAGCGCGCCGCGCTTGAAGCTGCGAAAGACCAGTTCTACCGCGGCCCGATCGCGGAGCGGATCGTCGGTTTTTCCGATGAGCACGGAGGGCTTTTTGAGCTCTCGGACTTCACCGAGTTCGACGACGCCGGGTTCCGCGAGCCGATCAGCATCGATTATCACGATCTCACGGTTTACCAGAATCCACCCAACAGCCAGGGAATCACCCAGTTGATCGCTCTCAACATTCTTGAGGGTCTGGATCTGGGCCGGCACGAGGCGGGAAGCGCCGAGGCAGTGCATCTGCAGGTTGAAGCCATAAAGCTGGCGATGGCCGATCGCAACCGACATGTGGCCGATCCGGATGCAGTCGACGTGCCGGTCGAGCAGCTGCTTTCCGACCAGCACGCTGAGATGCAGCAGGCTCGAATCTCAATGGACTCCGCGCTCGATTGGCCGTTCGAGGATGTCCTGGCAGCCGGCGATGACCATCACACGACGACGTTTCACGTCGTCGACCGGTACGGGAACGCCGCCGCGGTGACGACCTCACTCGGGGCGCAGTTCCTGGTGGTCGGCGACACCGGAGTCCATATCAACGACCGGATGCGGTTCATGCACTACGATCCCAACGACCCGAATGTTACCGAGCCGGGCAAGAAGGTGCGGCACACCAGTAACCCGTACATGGCGCTTCGTGACGGCCGGCCGTACCTGCTTGGTGGCAACACCGGCGCCGATTTTCAGGCACAGGGTCAGGTGCAACAGTTCGTCGCCGTAGTGGAGCACGGCATGAGTCCGGCAGAGGCGGTCGAGCAGCCGCGGTTCGAGTCACGAGGGTTCCCGGCTACCACCTATCCGTTCACTGCTGAGAACGATCTCGGCCTGGAGGACGGAGTCCCGGCCGAGACCCGTGAGGGGTTGCGGCAGCGGGGACACGCGCTCGCCGATGACGGTGTGTTCGGGAGCGCCAACATGATCCGAATTCTCGATCCTGAGCGCGGTGAGATCGAGCTCGGAGCCGAACCACGCGAAGAGGCAAGCCGGGGAGTGATCCTGCCCGAGTAGGCGGAGCAGCTGCCGATGGCTGACAAACGCCCGCTCGCGGCGATATATTCGCAGGTATGCGCATCATGAATGTACTCGGCCGGCGGAGGCCGGCGTGTAAGCCGTGGCAGGCCGCTGCGCTGGCGTGTCTTGCGCCGGTGTTAGGGGTTGTCCTGTTTGCGATGCAGGGAGCCGAGCCGGTTGCGGCCGGTGAGCCGACCGAATCGGCGCCTGATCTGGAAACCATGCTTCCCGGGGCGGTAGCGCCGGGACAATACGCGGTGGCGACCCGTGATCCGCTGGCCACCGAAGTTGGTGAGCGGTTGCTCGCCGATGGAGCCAATGCGGCCGACGTCGCATTCGCGATAGCGGCTGCAATCAGCGTCAGCGAGCCGCATTTCTCGCATTTTCTCGGCGGTGAAACCTGGGCGCTTTACTATGAGCAGGCGAGCGACTCGGTATTCGCACTCGACGGGGTGGGGCCGGCCGGCTCGCTGGTGGATGTGGAGTTCTTCCGCGATCCCGAGCTGAACACTGAGTACGGTCCGCACCGCGTGATCGTGCCCGGCGCTTGGGATGGCTGGATGGTCTGGCTTGAGCGTTTCGGCGAGCGTCACCTCGACGAGCTGATGGAGCCTGCGCTCGAGATGGCTGACGAAGGGGTTCCGGTCACGCGCAGCATGCGCGGCTTCCTGCTGCAGGAGCGGGAAAATATCCGCACAGCTCCATATACCAGGGAGATCTTCCTCTACGATGAGGGGCGGGTGCCCCAGCTGGGTGATACGCTTCGGCAGGAGGATCTTGCCCGAACCATGCGCGGTCTTCGGGATGCCTACCGCTCGGGCGCCGAGCGTGAAGGACGGAGCTCCGGATTGCAGGCTGCGCGCGACCACTTCTATCGCGGTCCGGTTGCCGAACAGCTGGTCGGGTTCCTCGAGCAGGATAACGGTTTTCTGACCCTGGAGGATTTCGCGCAGTTCAAAGCCGAGATCCGAGATCCGATCAAGACCGACTATCACGATCTCACTGTCTATCAGGCCCCGCCCAACAGTCAGGGGATCTCGATGTTGATTGCGCTGAACATCCTCGAGGGGTTCGATTTTTCCGAGCTGGGGCCCCAGGATCCGAAGGCAATTCATCGTATTGTCGAAGCTACCAAGCTCGGCAAGATCGACGTGTATCATTACGTCGGTGATCCCGACCGCGTTTTCGTTCCGGTCTCCACGCTTCTGTCTGCCGAGTATGCCGACGCACAGCGGGGGCGTATTCGCGACGACGCGGTATTGGAGTGGCCGGCCGACGGGGGTATCGAGGTAATGCACGAGCGCAACACCACGACCTACGCGGTTCGTGACCGGTACGGGAATGCCGCCGCGGTAACCACATCCACCGGCGCGCAGTTCTTTGTCGGCGGCGAGACCGGCATTCTGCTCAATCAGCGCATGGCCAACATGGAGATATCGCCCGGGAATCCGAATCTGATTGAACCGGGCAAGAAGGTACGTCATACCGTCAACCCCTATATGGTGATACGCGACGGTCAGCCCTACTTCTGGGGTGGCAATACCGGCTATGATACTCAGCCCCAGGGGCAGATCCAGCAGTTCATGCACATCGTTGAGTTCGGCATGTCGCCGCAGGAGGCGGTTGCGCAACCGCGCTATATAACGCATGCTTTTCCTGCTTCGACGATTCCGTACGAAGCCGGTAACGAGCTGTTTCTGGAGCGCGGATTCCCCGACTCGGTGCGCCGGGAGCTTGAAGAGCGCGGCCACAAGCTCGGCAGAAGCGCCATTATCGGGAATGCCAACATCATCATGGCGGATCCCGAGACAAACCTTCTGCGCTACGGCGCGGACCCCCGCGGCGAGAATACGGGAGCGTTGGGCAATTGAGATTGTTGCGAGCGATTATCATCGTGCCCGCCGGCATGGTTGGAGGAGTGGTACTGATCATTATGCTGGGACTGTTTGTGCACAACGAGCCGATTGAGCAGCCTCCGGCGCTGGCGGCGTACCCGCAGCCGGCAATCATCGGCCACCGGGGCGCGCCGGGACACGCCCCGGAGAACACGATCTACGGATTCGAGCGCGCGCTGGAGCTGGGTGCCGACGTGCTGGAGATGGACATCTGGATGACCCGCGACGACAAGGTGGTGGTAATGCATGACCGGACGGTGGATCGTACCACCGACGGGAGTGGTCCTGTTGCGGCGCATTCCTGGGACGAGATCCGGGAACTCGATGCCGGTCACTACTATCGCACAGGACCGGTCGGAGATTATCCTTACCGCGATAGAGACATCAGGGTTCCCAGCCTCCGCGAAGTGTTCGAGCGCTTTCCTGATGCTCCGATCCTGATTGAGGTGAAGCCGAACAGCCCCGAGGCGGCCGTAGCCGTAGCCGACCTCATCCGGGAGTTCGATCGCGCCGACAACACCGTGGTAGCCTCGTTTCACAGAGGGCCCACCACCGCGCTGCGTGAGCATGCGCCGGAAATCGCCACCGGCGCTTCGCGCAGGGAGGTCTCGCGTTTTTTGGCGTTGAGCATTGCGCGGCTCACCGCCTTCTACCGCCCGGCGTATGAGGCATTGATCGTGCCGGAACGAACGCGACGGTTTCACGTAACCAGCCCGCCGTTGCGCCGGGCGGCCGGCCTGCGCGGGCTGAAGCTCCTGGTGTGGACGGTGAATCACCCGACCCAAATCAGGCGGCTCCTGGAGCAGGGGGTCGACGGCATCGTTACCGACTATCCCGACCGCGTGCTGCGCGAGGCCGAGGCTATGGGGCTGCGATGAAGGCGCGCACGACGATTCGTCCCGAACGGGATCTCGCACAGATACTGCACAGCGTTGAACGACCGGAGCGCTACATCGGCGGAGAGGCCGGGCAGACGGTTAAGTCGGGCTCCGGTTTGCTCACGGTGGCGATCTGTTTTCCCGACCTGTATGAGATCGGGATGTCGAACACCTCGATCAAGATCCTCTACACGCTGCTGAACGAGGTACCCGGAGTGCGGTGTGAGCGAGTGTTCGCACCGGCGGTCGATTTCGAGCAGGCACTGGCGGAGCACAACCTGCCGCTCTATACGCTCGAGAGCGGAATACCGCTGCACGACTGCGATCTGATCGGATTTTCGGTGGGTTACGAGCTGTCGGCAACGAACCTCCTCGCCGTGCTTGCTGCCGGCTCGGTGCCGCTGCATGCCGCCGAGCGCGGCGAGCACGATCCGATCGTGATCGCCGGCGGCCCCGGGCTCTCGAATCCGCGGCCGTTCGAGCGTTTCTTTGACGGCGTCTACCTGGGGGAGGCCGAGGGCGAGCTTCCGGCGGTTGCGACGCAACTCGCTGAGCTGAAGCGGCGCGGAGCCTCGCGGGCGGAGCGGTTGCAGGCGGTGCGCGAGAACCCGCACGTGTGGTACGCCGACCGTCCGCACCCCGCGCGGCGCGCGGTCTGGAAGGAGTTTGGGGCGGGGCCGCGGTTCGTCCGCTTCCCGCTGCCGGCGTTCAAGGTTGTGCAGGATCACGGAGTGATCGAGATCATGCGGGGATGCCCGCACGGGTGCCGGTTCTGCCAGGCGGGCATGTACTACCGGCCGTATCGCATGAAACCGATCGAGGCAATCGTCGCCGAGGCCGATCACCTCGTCTGCAATTACGGGTATCGAAGGCTCACTCTGTCATCGTTGAGCTCGGGCGATTACACCGCAGTCGCCGAGCTCGTGGCGGTGCTTAATCGGCGCTACAGCGGCATGGGCGTGTCGTTTCAGCTGCCCTCGTTGCGGCTGAGCTCATTCACGTTGCCGATCCTCGAACAGATCTCAACCGTGCGCAAATCAGGGCTGACATTTGCGATTGAAACGCCCACCGAGCTCGGGCAGGCCGCAATCGACAAAGACATCTCCCTGCCGCGGACGATCGAGATCCTGGAACAGGCCAAGGAATCCGGTTGGCGTAGCGCCAAGTTCTATTTCATGCTTGGTTTGCCGATTCCGGGGAGTGAGTCCGAGGTCGACGACATCGCCGAGTTCATCGCGGCGGTGCGGAACAAAGTCAGGATAGATGTCCACCTCGCGGTGAGCACGTTTGTCCCGAAACCGCACTCGTCGCTGCAGTGGGCTCGGCAGCTGGGCGAGTATGAAGCGCTTGAGCGCATACACGCCCTGCGCAGCAAGTTGCCGCGCAACGGGGTCAAGCTTACCTACAACTCACCGTTTCAATCGCTGCTCGAGGGAATTATCACCCGCGGCGACGGCGGGGTGGGGGCGCTGATCGAGGACGCGTTCCGCCACGGAGCGCGCATGGACGCCTGGGACGATCGGCTGGACCGTGAGCTCTGGCGCGGCGTCTTCGCGCGGGCCGCATTCGACCCGGAGGAGAGGCTTCTCGCCGCACGGGAGCTCGACGAGGAGCTTCCCTGGGATGTGGTTCGTGCCGGAGTCAGCAAGCGCTATCTACAGCGGGAGTGGGAGCGGAGCCGGCTCGGACTGCGCAGCGAGCGTTGTGCGCCGCAATGCCCGGACAGCTGCGGGGTCTGCAACCGCAACCTCGGGGTCAGGAATGCCGAAGCGATGGTGCCCGACTCGGTGCCGCCGCTCGAGACGGTGGGCGGCGTACAGGGGCAGCGCGGCCGGGAATCGGTGCTGATGTTCGTGTTCACCAAGCTCGACGGAGCAGCGTTTATCTCACATCTCGGACTGGTGCAGAGCCTGGAGCGCGCGTTTTCGGCCGGTGGGTTGCATCTGCATTACACCGGCGGCTTCAATCCGCATCCCAAAATCGAGTTCGCCCAACCGCTCTCGGTCGGAGTTGAGTCTGAGGCCGAGCTCTGTCGTGTGCGGTTGTCGGCGTGGTATGACGAGACTGAGTTGGCGGTGGCACTGGGCCGAGTGGGGCGAACACTGCCGCATGGGGTTGAGATCCGGGGATACGACCTGCTGCCGGCGTTCGACGGTTCCGGCCGCAAGCAGCCGGCTCTGATGCAGGCGCTTCGAGCGGCGCGGTACCGGGTCTGCGCTGAAGCCGCAGAGGGGCCCGGGCTCGACGCGGTGGCGGCAGCGCTTGAACCGTACGCCGACTCGGTTGAGCACGCTTCGCAGACGCAGTGCCTCGAGTTCGTGCTCGACGGCGGGAGCGACAGCCCACCGGGGGCGGCGAAACTGCTGCGCCGGACGCTCGGCGAGGCCGGTTTTCGGAGGCTGCGGCTGCGACGGGTCGCCTGTTACGCGGGCCCTTCACGGCAGGAGTTTCTCACGTATTATCGCAATCTTGTCTCCGGCGGCGTCGCCTACCAGCGGTAGCCTTCGTTGTAGAATACGCGACGGTGGCGGTGGAACTTCTGCAGGTAGCGTTGACGCCCTTTGACCGCAAACAGGAACCCGAACACGAACCCGCCGATGTGGGCGAAATAGCCGATATTCGTCCCAACTCCCCCTGCGACGGTAAGCGCGCCCGAAAACAGCTGCAGCAACGCCCAGACGCCGACGAAGATATAGGCCGGCAACTTCGCGCTCATCAGGAAGAACCCGATCGGAATGATCGTAAGCACGCGAGCCATGGGGTACAGGACGATATAGGCACCCAGTGCCGCCGAGATCGCGCCGGATGCGCCGATCAGTGGAATGGCCGGGTCAGGCATGAAGACCGTCTGGGCGAACGCGGCAACGCCGCCGGAGACGAAGTAGAACAGAAAGTAGCGGATGTGGCCGAACGCATCCTCGACGTTGTCGCCGAATACGAACAGGAACAGCATGTTGCCGATAAAGTGCACGAAACCGCCGTGCAGGAACATGCTCGTGAACACTGTGTCCCAGTATGCCAGTGGATTGGAGAAGAATCGTTCGGCAATGAAACCGTACTCGATTACGAACGCCTCGGCCTGCGGAAGCGGCAAGCGAACCTGATGCACGAACACAACAGTGTTGACGACGATGAAGACTGTGTTGACGATTGGAAAGCTCTTACTCTGCAGATAGTCCTTGACCGGCAGCATCTACGGCTCCTTCACCGGAAATCATGGCCGTAACCGCAGCACGCGTTGCGCGGGCGGCGCGGCACACACCTATTGTAACTCTAACCCGCTCTGTTGACGACGGCAACTGGGCGTGACTATAGTATGGCCTGGAAGGAGACACCGATGGGTATCCACACGTATAAAGCACAGATCGATCACGAAGAAGGCATGCGCTGCCGAGCCACTGCGCGCGGGTTTGAGCTCGTTATGGACGAGCCGAAATCACTCGGCGGTACCGATAGCGGTATGGCCCCGCTCGAGGCGCTATTGAGCTCGCTGGGCGGTTGTATTGCGATTACTGCAAAGGCCCACGCGCGCAAGGTCGGTGTCAGGCTTGAATCCTGCAGCGTAACGGTCGAGGGTGACCTGGATCCCGCCGGCTTCATGCTCAAGAGCGACGAGGTGCGTAGCGGATTTCAGCAGATCAGGGTTTCGTTATCGGTGCAGGCCGACGCGTCTGAGGAACAGTTGCAGGAGCTCATCGAGCTGGTGGAGCGTGCCTGTCCGGTTTCCGACAGCCTGCGCGGTGTGGAGATCGAGGCACGGGCCCACCGCGCTGAGTAGCGCAACGCGCAGTCTCGGGTCTTCGTTGCGGAATCTCGAGCGATCAGGAGGTGGTCATGCAAGTTGCGGTGTTGAGTGACATCCACGATAACATTTGGAACCTCGAGACGGCTTTGAAACAGGTGCAGGATGAAGGCGCCGAACGCCTGTTGTTTCTGGGGGATTTCTGTGCACCGTTTACGCTCGCACAGCTCGGAGAGGGCTTCGCCGGACGGATCGACTGCGTGTTCGGCAATAACGACGGCGATCCTTTTTTGATTACCCGAGTAGGGTCCAATTATGAACAGGTGCAGTTTCACGGGCCCTTTGCGGAGCTGGAAATCGACGGCAAGCAGGTCGCGCTGCAGCATTACCCGGAAATCGCGCGGCGACTGGCCGAAAGCAGTGCCTATGATGCAGTGTTCAGTGGGCATGACCACAAGCAGTACCAGCACGAGGTCGGAAAGACGCTCTGGGCGAACCCGGGCGAGGTGATGGGCCGCTTCGGATCGCCGAGTTTCGGTGTCTGGGATACTGCATCCGGGCGCTTTCGGCATGTGTCGATCGGGTGAACGGCCTGGGTGGTGATCGCTTCCGGCGGGGGCACAGGTTGGCCCGGTGACGAGCAAGATTTTCCACAACGCAACGGTGATAACCCTCGATGAGCGTAACTCTGTAGTCGGTGGGCTGCGCACTGAGGGTGAACGGGTCACGGCGCACCTCGGCGGCGGCAGCGCAGAGGGCGCAGAGGGCGTCGAGCACATCGATCTTGACGGCGCCTGTGTACTACCGGGTTTCAACGACAACCACCTGCACGCGCTGGTAATGGGCGACCATGCGGCCTATCCGGATCTCAGCGGGTTGGATGAACGCGGCATCATTGAAGCCCTGTGCGCGCGCTACGACGGTGCCGGTCGCAGGGAGACCGTGATTGGGTTCGGGTGGGACTATCCGTTCTGGCCCGAGCCGCACCGCCGGGGGCTGGATACGGTGTTTCCTGATAATCCGGTGGTGCTGTTTCAGTTCTCCGGTCATGGAGCGTGCGTCAACACGGCGATGCTTAGACGGATGCGCCTGGACAAGTACCGGGGTGATCCTCCCGGCGGGCGCATCATGCGCGACGATGCCGGCGTGCCGACCGGCGTGTTGACCGACGGTGCAGTTGAGCCGCTTCACAATCGTCGGTTTAACGAGTTGAACCGCAATCCCAAACTCGCCACTGAGCGCTTGCGTTATGCGATGCGGGTCTTTGCCGAACACGGGATCACCTCGGTACAGGACAACACCTGGAATCCGCTGACCGTATGGTGGTTGAACCGCCTCCACCGCCGCAGCGGGCTGACGGCTCGGTTTCGATGCTGGCCGCTGGGGTCGCGAGGCATGATGCAGGCGGCGATGCGGCTCGCCGCGTACCGCACCGGCTGGATTCTGCCCGGACCGCATAAGTACTTCCTCGATGGGGCGTTCTCTACCAGAACAGCCTGGCTCATAGAACCGTACGCCGGCGAGCCCCGTAACCACGGCACTCCGGTGCTGCACGGTGCCGCGCTCCGCTCCGTTCTTCGAACCGCTGCACGCCGGAGGCGTCAAGCCGCGTTTCATGCGATCGGGGATCGCGCCGTACGCGAGTTTCTCGATGCCGTCGAGGCGGTTGCCGAGGATTACCCGCGGATTACCGAGCTGCGCCTCCGTCTCGAGCACGCTCAGTTGATCGACCCGGCCGACGTTCCGCGTCTTAAACGGCTCGGGATCCTGATCGCCGCCCAACCGCACGCTCTCTCCTCGCCGCAGAAAGACCGTGAGCTGCTCGGGAGCGATCGTGCTACGCGCGCGTATCCGTACCGAAGCCTGCTCGATGCCGGTGTTCCTCTCTCGTTCGGATCGGACGCGCCGGCGGAACGGTCGATCGCTCCGCTGCAGGCGCTGCAATACGTCGCCACTCGCCCGGGCCCCGAGCGGATCACCCTGGCGGAGGGGTTGCGATGCTACACAACCGGGAGTGCGTATGCCGAGGGCGCCGAGCGCGAAAAAGGGACGCTCGCGCCGGGAATGCGTGCCGATTTCGTGGTGCTGTCGGAAAACCCCCTGCAGGTTGATCCGCGCGAGATCGGACGCATCCGGGTGTTGCGAACCTTCGTGGGCGGCCGGGAAGTGTATCGCAATCCGGAGATCCCCTAACATACGCCGGGCGGCGTGGAGGCGCTGTGGGCCTGCGGACGCTACAGCAAGCGGTCGATGAGCTCGCGGTGGGCCGGGAACCGTTCGCGAACCTGTTTCGCACCTTCCATCGTGAAATCGGCGAACTCGAAGCCCGGTGCCACGGTGCATCCCACCAATGCAAAGCTCAAACTGTCGGTGACGGTAGCGCCGAACCAGCACTCACCGGGAACTACAACCTGGTACTGTTCGCCCTCCGAACGGTCGGCGCCGAGACGGAGCTCGCGATAGCGTCCGGCATCTTCAAACAGGTGAATCCGTACGCCGCTCCCCTCATAGAAGTGCCAGACTTCATCGGAGCGCAGGCGGTGCAGATGCGAGACCTGGTCGCCCGGAAGCAAAAAGTAGATAGAGGTGCTGAACGACCGGGGGCCGCTGTAGCGCTCCGGTAGGGCTGAGGTTTCGATCTGTTCCTCACTGCGGTAGGTCTGCCTGAAGAACCCGCCCTCGGGATGCGGCTCGAGCTGGAGATACCTGATCAGTTCCTCGGCGGTCTTATCCATGCCTGTCCATATTCATGTTCGGTCGTTGGCGGCGAACAGGCAGTCGGCGAGCTCCGCAAAACCGCCGCCGCCGCGCCGGTCGGTGACCCATCGCGGTTCGGCCGAGAGCCGGCCGCTGAACTCGCGCACGTTGGCGACGCCGACCGAGTTCGGGAAGTAGCCGAACATCGGTGCGTCGTTCGGCGAGTCTCCACAGAAGACAATCGCATCGCGGTGCAGATCGAGATCGACACCGAAGGCTTCTTCGAAAAGGATGCGCGTCATGGTGAGTTTGTCGTATTCTCCGAACCAGCCGTTGACATGAATTGAGCTGATCTTCGCATGGGCTCCGGCCTGTTCGAACAGCTCCTGAATGCGATCAACCGCCTCCTGCGGGAGGGGAGGCACGTCTTCGGTGAAATCTATCGCTAAGTCGGCCTCGCGGTACGCCTGGTCCGCGGCAATCGCGCAGCCGGGGACTTCGCGCAGGATCTGCTCGCCGAGCTTGCCGAGCTTCTCCCGGTCGGCCCGTCGCTGCTCAGGGGTTTTTGAGTAACGGCGCAGCATGCGTCGCTCGCTGCGGTCATAGCGAAAGTACATCGCCCCGTTCTCGCCGACCACGCCCTCCACCGGCCACATTCGCGCGATATGATCGCACCAGCCGGCCGGACGCCCGGTAATCGGGATAACCGCGATGCCCATCGACGCGAGCCGCTCGATGGCATTGTAGGCGCAAGCTTCGAGTAGCCCCTCGGTCGTGAGCGTGTCGTCGATGTCGGTGAGCACAAAACGGATTTGCTTGCGGTCGGCGAGCGGGAATGCGCTCACCGGTTGCATGCGCGTTTCGACGGTTCCTTTCTCCATGGTCTGCTCGTCCTATATGGTCTGCTCTTCCAGCCGCCGCGTTTGCACCCGGTCGAGGTGATTGCGCACGTCTTCAGCTTCGTGGTCAATGCCCAGATCTTCGTAGAGGTTGATCGCGTCCTGGTAGGAACGTTCGGCCTCTGATAACTGATCGCGCGCCTCGTGCACGACGCCGTACACAACGTACGCCTGGGCCAGCCGGCGCATCGACTGTGACTGGCGCAGGTGATCGATTGCCTGTGAGACCATTCGTTCGGCTTCTTCCAGCCGGCCGAGCTGCAGCAATACCCGCCCAAGCTCTGTGCCGGCCATGCCGGCTCCCGCCCGTGAGCCCGCGCCCGCGAAGTTCTCGATCGCGTTCTCGAGATACTCCACAGCGGTACGCGGTTGCCGCAGGTTCACATAGGTAAGGCCCAGGTTGAACGACGTATTGGCATAGCCGTGCGGATTTCCCGACTTTTCGTACTGTTCGGCGGCGCGTTCGTAGTATTCGATTGCCGTCTCCGGCGAATCACGGCCGATGTGATAGTTGCCGTAGGTGCGATACACGCGGCCGAGCCCGTCAGGGTCCTCCGCGTCCGCGTAGATTTGCTCCGCCCGCTCGAGCAGGCCCGGAATATCCTCCATGCGGCCGAGTTTATACCGGATCATGGCCGCTTCGGCCAGGATATCGGCCAGCAACATCTCATCGCCGATCTCCTCCTCGCGATCGAGCACGCGGTTCACTGAGGTCAACGCGGCCTGCAGCATCCCGTAGCCATGTTGAAAGTTCGAGAGCGTGAACACGGCCAGAAGCTCATCCTCCGCGGCATCGATATCGCCGAACGCGTTCGCGGTCTGTTCCATCAGTCTCATGGCGTCGCGCACCTGTCCGGACTGGTAACGGATAATCGAGAGCGTCTGCAGCGCTTCGGCATATGCGCGGGAGCTTGGGGCTTCGCGACCACGCTCGACGGCGTACTCGAACGCTGCGACACCGTCGCGAGGGCGTCGGGCCTCGAAAAACCGGCGGCCGAGAGCGCCGGCGGTCTCTACCGCTGGCGCAGTGCTCTTTTCGTCGAGCTCACGAAGCGCATCATCGAGGCTGCCCTCCGCTAGCTCGCGGGCGAGCGTTTCGCTGTCGGTTTCGGCCGTCGCCGGCAGGGCAAGCAGCATCATGACCGCCACTACCAACGAGAGTCGTACGATACGCACTAAACTCCTCCCGAGCCCGGTGTTTTCCGCGTGGGGCCGCAACGTTCGCAGCTCCGAGTGAGGCAGCCCGCTTCCCGGACGCGTGCTCCGCGTCCTCGACGCGCCGGCGGACTCTGTCCCCTACAGCGTACCGGTTCAAAGCAAAAAATGCCAGTGCCGTGCGCGTACCGAGCTCGCCTGTGGTATTCTTAGCCGGGGCTGAAGCGTAGAGCCCGCGAAGATCGCAGAGCTGAGGAGAGCTATGAGGGTAAAACGATATCTCAGTTACGCGGCGGCAGCCGTGCTTCTGTTGGCGGCGGCGCCGGGATTCGCCGCCGGAGCGGATGAGCTCGAGGAGCAATCCTCGCCGGCTTCCGCTTCTCGGGGACAGAGTGGCGAGCCGGCGCGCATCAGCGTGGGGGCGGAGGCCGAGCTGTCCGCTCCGCCGGATATTGCGCATGTGACCGTGGGGGTGCGTACCTCAGATCCGTCGCTGGAACGCGCCTCGGCAGCCAACAACGAACGCATGAGAGCGGTCACCGAGGCGCTGCGCGAGCTCGAGATCGCGCAGCGCGATCTTCACACCACAGGGTACTCGGTCTCGTTTCGCGAGGCGCGAGATCAGCGCCCGCGGTACGAGGATGAAGACGAAAGACCGGGCGCGTATTACGTTACCAACAATCTGCGGGGTACGGTGCGCGATCTGGACCGGCTCGGCGAGGTGATCGGGACCGCACTGGAAGCGGGGGCAAATCAGGTCTCGAGCGTTCAGTTCGGGCTGGCGGACCGCGAAGCGCTGGCAGCCGAAGCGCGGCGCGAGGCGATGCGCCTCGCGCGATTGAAGGCCGAGGAGCTCGCCGAGGTCGAAGGACTGCGTCTCGGCCGTGTGCTCAACATCGCCGAGCACGACCGCGATGGTGTCCCACCGATGCTGCGTTCGGCCGAGGCGAGCACCGAGGCGGTTCCGATCAGCCCGGGAGAGGTCACCTACCGCGTGCAGGTCTCGGTCAGTTACGAGCTATTGCCGCGGTAGCGCCGGGCGGCTAAGATTGGGCCGGCAGGCAAATCAGATACCCTAGGAACGTGTAGCGTGAAGATGAAACGTAACCTCCCGACGGCGACGAAAATCCGCGCGATCGTCGCCGGCATTGTGCTTACGGCCGGGCTGAGCGGTTGTGCGGGACTCCCGGAGCGGGCTCCGGAGTGTCCGGTGTCGTTCGCCGCTGCGTTCGAGTTGCAGCGCAGCGGTGAGTTCGGGCAGGCGTTGCAGGCCTACAACGCGGTCTTCGCGGGGCTCACTTTGGATGAGCTGCCGGAAACGTGCAAACCCGTGCTCGCTAAGGGGCAGGCCGGTCGCGGCAGAATTCTGCGCGAGCTCGAGGACTACGGCGCTGCAGCGAAGGCGTTCCGGGCAGCCGAAAACTGGGCGCAGCGGGCACCGGACGGCAGCGATGATTACCGCCTGTGGCAGCTTGCCGCAGTGGAGCTCGAGTTGTATCACGGCTCTGACGTCCAGAAGCTGCGTGAGGAGCTTTTTGCGCAGCCGCCGCTTCCGGGGTATGACGGGCCGGAGTTGGAAAGCGCGCTGGTTGCCGCGTGGGCGGCGCTGATGCGCAGGCAGGCCGAGCCGGAGCTGGCGGCGGCGATGTATGCCCGAGCCGCCGACAGCGCCGCGGCCGCCGATCAGTCTGAAGAGGCCTCACGGCTCTATCGCCGCAAAGGCAATGCGCACGTCCTGCTGCGGGACAATGGGGCGGCGGCTGCAGCCTACCGGAAGGCGGTTCAGTACGCGCAGGCGGGGGGCAATCCGGCGGTGGAGGCTGAGGCGCGGCGCGAGCTTGCCCGTGCGTTCGCGCGGCTGCGCGAGCGGGATGAAGCCGAGGAAGCGTGGCTCGCGGCCCTCGAGCTGTACGAGTCACTGGAGCACCCGCCGCACGACCGGGTGGCCGACATCAAGTTCGACCTGGCGGTGCTGTACGAGCTCGAGGCGGGAAGGGGCAGCGCGCCGGCTAAGTACCGTAAAGCCCTCAAGGCCTACGAACGGTACTTTGAATCCAGCCGCGAGCAGCGCGTTGCCAAGGATTCGGCCCGCCACGCCGATATCGTTCGCCGCTACGAAGCGGTACGGTTCCGCCTCAGGCTAACGGCCTCGCAGTCGTGAACCGTTTACCAATAGTGCTTGAAGAAGTTCGCTTCCTCTTCGTAGTGGGCGACGAGTTCTTCGATCTCACGCATCTGCTCGTTTGAGTAGGGATCAAACCGCTGGGCTATGCGAACGTTCTCCTCGAGCTCCTTCACCGTGGAGATGCCTACGATCGCGGTGCTCACCGGTAACGAGAGGACGTACCCGAGCGCCTGCTCCATGGATGTGATCCCGTCTTCACGGAAGACTCGCCCGACGGCCGTCACTTTCATCGCGATGATTCCCAACTGCTGCTCCACCGCGGTTTCAAGCAGCTCCTTCTGGAACGGCTTGTAATAGGTGTCGGCGGCGTTGAGTGAGATCAGGAGCGTATCGAACTGATACTCACGGATCGCGCGCAGCAGCACCTCGGGGTCGCGGTGGCCGCTGATCCCAATATGTGTGATAACCTTCTCGTCCTTCAGCCGTTCCAGCGCGCGAATGGCGCCGTTATCGGCAAATGCGCGGTCGAGGTCATCGTGCACGCGCACGTTGTGCAGCTGATAGAGATCGAGATGGTCGGTCTGCAGCCGTCCGAGACTCTGCTCTATCAGGCGCATGGTGCCGTCGTAGCTGCGCTCATGCGTCTTGGTGGCAAGAAAGGCCTCGTTGCGCCGGTGGCGCATTACCTCCCCGATGTTGTTCTCGCTACCCCCGTTTCCATAACGCGGCGAGGTGTCGATATAGTTTACTCCCAGGTCGATTGCGCGGTTGATGATCTCGACCGCGCGGTCACGCTGGTTGCTCATCTCCACCGTGGCCTCACCGCCGAGGCTGAACACTCCGACCGTGGCACCGGTGCGCCCCAATTCACGTTGCGGGAGTCCGGCTTCGTTGTTGTCTCCATCCCCGGTACCGGCCGACAGCGGGGCCGGTGTGGGGCTGAACCAGGGTACAACCCTGCTCAAAGCCGCAGCTGCCGCCCCGGCACCGATGCTCTTGAGAAAGCGTCGTCTCGAGTGTGAATGTCGCATATTGTGAAGCATACCACTCAAATATGTCCAGCGTCAAAACTGCACCGGTTCTCTTGTCGTGACGCGCCAGGCTCGTGTAGGATGCAGATCCGAGGTTGTGCCGGCGAGAGGGCAACTAAACAGTCTAAAACGGTAGTGGGTGTATGAAAGCAGAGATCCTTACAGTTGGAACCGAGCTTCTAATGGGACAGACGGTCAACACCAACGCGGCGGAGATCGCACAGATGCTGGCTGAAATTGGCGCCGGCGTGTACTACCAGACCATAGTAGGAGACAACCCTCAGCGTCTGGAAGAGGCGGTTCGGACCGCCGTGAGACGGGCTGATTTGGTGATCGCAAGCGGAGGCCTCGGGCCCACCGAAGACGATCTGACCCGGGAGACGTTCGCGCGGGTGCTCGACGCTCCGCTCGAGCGGCACGAGGGTTGGGCACAGCAGCTCAGAGAGCGGTTCGCTCGTCGCGGCCGGCCCTTTTCGGACAACAACCTCCGGCAGGCGATGGTGCCGAGAGGCGGGGTCTTGCTCGAGAATGACAACGGAACCGCTCCGGGAATCTACCTTCAGCACCCTGGTGTTGTGGTGGTCCTGGTTCCGGGGCCTCCGCACGAAATGCGGGCGCTGATGCGTGAAAAGGTCCTGCCGCGCTTAGCTCGGGAGCTCGTCGGAAACCGGCAAGGCGCGGTTCTGATATCGAAAATACTGCGCGTGGTAGGCGTCGGAGAGTCAAAAGCCGTCGAGCTGCTGGAGCCGATTCTATCGGAGCAGGAGAACCCCACGATCGCGCCGCTCGCCAAAACCGCGGAGGTGCATTTCCGGATCACGGCGCGGGCTCTTGAACCCGATGAGGCGCATCGACTGATCGCGGAGACAGCGCAGCGGATCCGGGATCAGCTCGGCGATGCGGTGTACGGGGAGGACGACACCACGCTCGAGAAGGCGGTGGGTGAGTTGCTGGCTCACCGCGGTCTGACCGTATCCACGGCTGAGTCCTGTACCGGCGGGCTGGTAAGCCACCGGCTGACCAATGTGCCGGGGAGCTCGGCGTATTTCATCGGCGGCATGCTCACATACAGCGATGAGCTCAAGGTGAGCGCGCTTGGCGTGGATCCCGTGCTGATCGCGCAATACGGCGCGGTTAGCGAGCAGGTTGCGGAAGCGATGGCCGCCGGGGTGCGCAGCGCTACCGGGGGCGATATCGGCATCTCGCTCACCGGTGTCGCAGGGCCGGGTGGCGGCACGGCCGAGAAGCCGGTGGGCTTGACCTTCATCGCTGTCGCCGATCAGAGCGGGGTGCTGTGCCGCCGCTATCAGTTCTGGGGAGGGCGAGAGCAGATCAAATTGCGGGCATCGCAGGCGGCGCTCGAGCTGCTTCGCCGACACCTGCTGGACGACCGCGGCGGCTGAGATTAGCGGTTCGGCGACGGCTCGGCTTGGGCGGCCGGCCGGTGTCTGACAGGCCGGTCCACCGTATCCCCCGAGCCAAGCGGCGCTTCGGGGGCTGTCCCAACTGCGCGTCAGCGTGCTCCGGTGTGGTAGCGTCCGAGCGCCGATTGCTGCTGGACGAGCTCATCGTAGCGGTCGGCGCTCAAAGGATAGTCCCAGGTTCCCGAGTAGTGCGCTTTGCGGCCGCCGAAGCCGGTCTTGAAGCGATAGAGGCCGTGCATCGGGTGGTAGGCGTCGCCGCTCGGCGGAATACCGAACATGTCGTACCATCGACAGCCGGCCGCTTTGGCGCGGCGGATAGCGTACCACTGCAGCGCGTAGCTCGGCATCGCCGCGCGGTCTTCGGAGCTTCGAGCGCCGAACAGGTAGTAGGCGCGCCGGCGGTGGTGGGCGGTAATGACCCCGCCGAGGAGTCGCCCGTTCTTCCACGCCCCGTAGAAGTGCAGCCGCGTCTTCGTGAAGGCGGCGGCCTCGGCCTCGGCCTCGGCCTTGTGGGGCGTCGCCCGGTTACCACTGCCGATCGTCAAAAACAGATCGCGAAAATACGATTCTTCCTCGCATACGATCGCCTGCCGCGTGCTCGTCTCGCTGTACAGACGGTACCAGGCGTTAAGCCCATCAAGCCCCATCTCGGTGACGGTGACGCCATGGCGTTCGGCAATGCGGATATTGTAACGGGTCTTCGGTCGCATCGCCGCCAGCAGCTCCTCTTCGGTGCGGCGCAGGTCAATCACGACCGTGTCGGGCGGGTTAAGATCGGAAGGAGCCTTGCGCAGGTTGCGTTTCTCGGTTGCCGCGTTCATGCGCAGCTCACGAATGCGGTCCGGCGGCGGTCCGAGCCACTCACCCTCGTGATCGTAGTAATCGGCGTCGATATACGGGCTCGCCCACGGTAGATCGAAACGCAGCATTACGCAGTCCTTCGGAAGCTGCGGGGCAATCGCCTCGGCGGTGGCCTCCAGCACCGGCCCCCGTTCTTCAGGCGCGAGGTCCAGCTCGGGACCGAACGGCACATAGAGGGACGTCTGCTCGGGCCCTGCCGGTCGTGTTATGCCGAGTAACGCAATCCCGCCTTGCGGCGTGCTCAGCATCAAGCGCCGGCGCAGGTGTCCCCTCCGTCGCTTGAACTCTCCCCAGGGAGCGCTCTGCATCAGGTTGGCGTTCCCGTGCTCTTCGGAAACAGCTTCTTCGTCAGTCAGCAAACGTGCGGTTATGCGCATGGTCCAGGCTCATCCTCTTTGCCGATTCCGGTTACCTCCCGTCCTGTGCCCAGAACACGAAGTCGTAGGGATAAACCAACTCGGGTTCACTCGCTTGTTGCAGCTTCTCGTCCTGCTCGGCGCTTAGCGCCAGCTCGAGCGCTCCGAGCGCTTGTTCGAGATGGTGTTCGGTGCGCACGCCTACGATCGGGGCGGTTCCCGCCGGGCGGTCGAGCAGCCATCGCAGAGCAACCTGCGCGTGCGTCCCACCGGTTTCGGCCGCCACCTCGCCGACCGCATCGAGCACGTTCCAGGTGTGATCGCGGTCAAGCAGGCTCCAGGCGTTGAAGCCGCCGTGCGTCTCATCGCGATCGGCACGCGTGCCTTCAGGCGGCCCCTCCATCCCCCGCCGGTACTTCCCGGTCAGCCACCCGCCGCGCAGGGGGCTCCATGGCAGCAGCCCCAGTCCCTGCTGTTCTGCGATCGGGACCAGCTCCCATTCGGTCGTCCGGCAGAGCAGATTGTATTGCGGCTGCAGCGAAACGAAGCGTTCCCAGCCGGCGCTGCGCTGCAGTTCGAGCGCCCGCTGCAGCTGCCAGCCGACGTAGTTGCTCGCGCCGATATAGCGCACCTTACCGGCACGCACCAGATCGTCGAGGGTACGCAGCGTTTCCTCCAGGTCGCTTCCGCGGTCCCAGCAGTGCAGCTGATACAGGTCGATGTGATCGGTCTTGAGGCGCCGCAGGCTCTCGTCGAGATGATGCATGATATGTTTGCGGCCCGCCCCGGTGTCGTTCACGCCGCTTCCCATCGGGAAGCGAACCTTGGTGGCAAGAACGATATCGTAACGATTCTGCTTCGCGAGCCAGTCGCCGACGATCGATTCCGAAGCCCCCTTGCCGTATACGTTGGCGGTGTCAATGAAGTTCCCGCCCGCGTCCAGAAAGCGGTCGAGAATTCGGTGACTCTCGGTTTGATCGGTCTCACGGCCAAAGGTCATGCAGCCGAGGCAGAGCGCGCTGACTTTTGTGCCTGAGCGGCCGAGGTATCGGTACTCCATCGTGCCTCCTTACGGGGTTATGGGTCATAGTATTCGAGCGCTTTGGGCATGAGATTTTCCAGGTTGCGCATCCGTGTATTATCGGCCGGATGCGTGCTGAGAAACTCCGGCGGCCCCGGCGCAGTGCGTTGATCGGCCATTCGCTGCCAGAACTCAACCGCTTCACGTGGATCGTAACCGGCCTTGGCCATGAATATCAGCCCCAGCTCATCGGCCTCGGCCTCCTGTCTCCGGCTGAATGGCAGCAGCACGCCAACCTGAGCACCGGCACCGTACGCTGCGAGCCAAAGGTTGCGGGTCTGCTCCGGGCGGTCGCGCATCGCGGCCCAGAGGCCGACTCCACCAAGCTCCGCGAGCAATGCCTGGCTCATCCGTTCGTTACCGTGTTCGGCGACCGCATGGGCGATCTCATGTCCCATCACCACCGCGAGGCCGGCTTCGTCGCGCGTGATCGGGAGAATACCGGTGTAGAACACAACCTTGCCGCCCGGCATACACCACGCATTGACCGCCTCATCCTCGACCAGCCGAAACTCCCAGTCGTAGCCGCGCAGGTGGCCTTCCTGACCGCGCTCGCGAAGATAGTCTTCCACCGCTTCGGCGATACGGCTGCCGACGCGTTCCACCATCTCGGCCTCCGGCGTACCGGTCACAACCGGGTGCTCCGCCAGAAAACGATCGTACTGGGTGTAGCTCATCGCGAGGAGCTCGCTTCTGGGGATGAGGTTGAGCTGACGACGACCAGTCACCGGCACAGTCGCGCATGCGACCACCACGAGGGTCACGATTAGTATGGTCGCCGCGAACCCTTCATACCGCAGTCTTTTCACATCCGTGATCTCCTTAGAGCTCATGCTATGGTGCGCAATCTCGTACTGTCAAGCTCGAAAGAGCGCAATGAGTATTGCCTCTGCAGCGATGTCTGAGTAGTGTAGTGGAGCAGAATACGGGAGGGTCCAGTGACCGAGAAACTATATTACCGCGAGCCGGGGCGGTTGGAGTTCGAGGCGGAGGTGCGCTCGGTTGAGCCTGAGCCACGTGGGGCGCTCGTCGTCCTCGACCGCACCTGCTTCTACCCGGAAGGCGGCGGCCAGCCCGCCGACCGCGGCGTGCTCAATGGAGTGCCGGTAAGAGACGTCCGCAAGCGCGAGGAGGTGATTGAGCACCTCCTGGAGCGGCGCCCGCGCGAGGACGAGATCGCCCCCGGCATGCGCGTCACCGGGATAGTTGACGGCGCCCACCGGTTCGAGTACATGCAGCAACATACCGGCCAGCATATCATCTCGGCAGCCTTCCATGTCCTTTACGGCTATGCCACGGTTTCAGTGCATCAGGGCGAGGCCTGCACGACGATTGAGCTGGATGCGGACTCGCTCAGCTCGGTTGAGCTGCGGGCGGTGCAGAAGCTCGCCAACATGGTGATTCGAGATGACCTGGCGGTGACCGCGGTCGAAGTTCCGGAGGAGGAGCTCGACCGTTACGCGTTGCGACGGGAGCCGAAGGTGGCGGGTACGGTGCGTGTGGTCCAGGTCGGAGATTTCGACTGTGTGGCCTGCGGAGGGCTGCACACCGAGCGAACCGGGCTGGTGCAACTGGTCAACTGTGTTGATCTCGAGCGCATTCGCGGCCGGGTTAGAACCGCGTGGAAGATCGGCGACCGCGCGCTGAAGGATTACCGCGAGAAGACAAGGGTGATCAATGAGCTTTCCACGCTCTTTTCGGCGCAGCAGCATGATCTCACCGAGAAAGCCCGCAAAATGGTGGAGGGGACAGCTGAGCTTCAGAAGCAGCTCGGAGCTACCGAGCGCCGTTTGGCCGAGGAGCTCGCGCGCCGTCTGCTACGGCAGGCGGCCGAAACCCAAGAGGCGCCCATCATCGTTACGGCCGAGTTCAGCGAAGACAGCCCCAAGTTCGTGCGCACTGTTGCCGACAATCTGATCGCCGAACCGGGAGTCGCGGTCTGCCTCGTCAACCGCAGTGGTGATAGGCTACAGTGGTGGGTTGCGGTATCGGACGATATCGAG
>PUNW01000097.1 GCA_003552665.1 Spirochaetaceae bacterium
AAACAAGTTCGACGACCGCAGCAGATGCGCGGCTTCCGTTATGCCGGGGCTGTCTATTGTATTCAGAACATCCTCCGATCAAGTCAGTGTCGCCGGTGCGTTGCTAATAGCTTAGCACAAGACTCGGAAAATCTCGATGCCGTGGTGCTACGAACGCTGTAATGCTCCCTTCCATCGCCGTATCCCGCCGAAGTTCACAACGCGCGTATAGCCCATGCGCTGCAGTTGGCGTCGCGCGATCTCGGCGCGGCGGCCGGTTCGACAATATAATACCACCGGAACTGCGCGACTGCAGCCGCGCATCCTGCGAGAAATTGAACTATAGGGAATGTTAATCGCCGCCGGGATGTGATCGGCGTGATACTCGGCCGGTGATCGTACGTCTATCAGAAGCGGTTCTCCTGAATCCGCGGCGGCCTGCTCCAAAGCCGGCCCCCGGGTCCGATGGAGCAGGCGGGCAAGGTGTTCCGGGTCCCGATAGCGGTCGAGCTGCGGGTCATCGCCGGCCGAGGACTCGCTACGGTCAGCGTCTCGCCATTTGGAGGCGCTCGCTGATACGATGGCTCGCAGGCAAGCAAAGCGCGCTCGTAACCCCATACCGCTACTATAGGCTTCTCAGCCCGTCGACTCAAGGGCCGCCGCGAGCCTCTGCACGCCCCGGCGGAGCTCCGGCGGCTCGTAATACGAGAAGCTGACCCGAAGACAGTCGGAAAACGAACCGCTCGGGGAGCACCGTGACCCCGGCATGATGCCGACCTTATGGCGAGCGGCCGCCGCAACTAGCGCATCGGCATCGTACGCGCGCGGCGCGCGCACCCAGATGAAGTACCCGCCATCCGGCCTGTTCGGCACGCACTGCGGTCCGAGGGTGTCCTTGAGGGCGGCATGCAACGCATCACGTCTGCCGGCGAGGTTCGCTCGAAGCGTGCGGAGATGTTGGGCGAGCAGCCCGAGCTCGAGAACGCTGCGCACTACCGAGGCGGCGAAAGGGTTGGCGCCGCCGCCGCTGTCGTAGAGCCCGCTGGTGATCAGCGGCCTGAGATGCTCGGGGGCGGCGTGAACCCAGCCCAGCCGCAGCCCCGGTCCGAGAATCTTCGAAAACGAGCCAAGCGCCATAACCGGCGCCTCCGCGGCGTAGATGCCGAACGAGGGCGGCGGCGGCGACTCGTAGCCGAGCAGGTGGTAGGCTTCGTCGGCGACAAGCAGCGTGCCGTACTCGCGACACAGCTCGGCAATGGTACGCCGGCGTTCTTCGATCAAGGTCGTGCCGGTGGGATTCTGGTACGCCGGGATAAGGTAGAGGAGCCGTGGTCGCTCGGTGGCAAGCACCTTTGCTATCTCATCCGGGATCGCCCCTCGGTCATCGGTAGGGATGGTACCGATGCGCAGGCCATGATCGCGAAAGATCTTGTGGGCGAGGAAATACGTTGGATCCTCCACTGCGACGGTGTCGCCGGGCTGTGTCTGCGCGGTGCAGATGAGGTCCAGTGCGCCGGATATCCCGGCGGTGATAAAGAGCTCCTCGGGGGCTATCGGGGTGGCGGTGGCGCCCTCACGGGCGAGAAACTGGCCGAGCAGCGTGCGGAAACCGTGATCGCCTTCTTCGAGACCGTACTGCAAAACCAGCCGGTCGCCGGAGCTCAGCCGGTCCGCCGCGGCGCGGCGCACCATCGCCAGCGGCAACAGCTCGGGGCTCGGATGACCGAGCGCAAGGTTGATCACATCGCTCGCCGAGCGCTGTGTTGAGACTGCGTTGCTCATCGGTCATAGCGTAGCGCCGAACGCCCGCAGGTGCAAGGTGCGGCGAAGCCCGCGGCGGCATGCCGGCCCGTCAGGAGCGGCGAATTACGTGCGTGGCGCTCCCGCTGAACAGCTCGGCCGCCTCCATGATCGTCTCCGACAGTGTGGGATGCGGATGAACCGTGAGCGCAAGGTCCTCGGCCAACGCCCCCATCTCGATCGCAAGCACGCCCTCGGCGATGAGCTCACCGGCCTCTTTGCCGGCGATTCCCATACCGATGATACGCCCGCTTTCACGCTCGATCACAAGCTTGGTTTTGCCGGCACGGGTACCCATCGCGATCGCTCGTCCTGAAGCGGCCCAGGGGAAGCTCGTCACCACGACGTCGAGCCCCTGTTCCTTGGCCTGTGTCTCGGTCACCCCGGCCCATGCGATCTCAGGATCGGTGTACTCGACTGCCGGGATCGTCGCCGGGTCGTAGGCGCTTTTGTGTCCGGCGATCACCTCGGCGGCAACCTTGCCTTCGAGGCCGGCCTTGTGTGCCAGCAGCGGCGGACCGGTTACGTCGCCGATCGCAAAGATCCGATCGGCGGAGCTTCGGCGCTGGGCGTCTACCGTGATGAACCCGCGGTCATCGGTCTTCACGCCGGCCCGGTCGAGCCCGAGCTCGGCGGTGTTCGGCCGGTGGCCGACGGTCAGGAGGACGTAGTCGTAGGTCTCGGTCTTGGATGTGCCGTTGTCGCCTTCGGTACTCTTCAGCGTTACCTCGAGCCCGTCCTGTTTCTCGCTGATCGTGTCCACCATCGTGTTGGTAAGAATCTCATGAAAGACGTCTTTGTTCTCTTTCTCGAAGACCGCAACCAGGTCACGGTCGGCGCCCGGCATGATGCCGGGAAGCATCTCCACCACCGTAACTCGTGATCCCAGCTTGGCGTACACCGAGCCGAGCTCCAGGCCGATATATCCTCCGCCGACCACCAGGAGAGACGCAGGCAGCTCCTTGAGGTCGAGTGCGGTTTTAGCGTAGAGGATGCGCGCCGAGTCGCTCGGGATGTTCGGAAGCGAGACCGGCGTTGCGCCGGTTGCGACGATTGCGTGCTCAAAGCTGATCTGTTCTTCGCCGCCGTCGACAAGCTCTACGGTGACCTCCCGGTCCGAGCTGAACCGCGCGGTGCCGCGAACGTACTCGATTTTGCGCTGCTTCACCAGTTGCCCAATGCCGCCGGTCAGTTGCGAAACCACGCCGTCCTTGAACGCGCGCAGCTTATCGAGATCGATCTCGGGCTCGCCATAAGTGAGACCCCACTCGGCCGCCTCGCGCGCCTGTTCTTTGACCTTGACGACGTGCAGCAGCGCCTTGCTCGGAATGCAGCCCCAGTGCAGGCACACTCCGCCGGGGTTCTGCAAGGGATCGACGAGCGTCACCTGCCGGCCTAAATCGGCGGCCCTGAATGCAGCCGTATAGCCGCCCGGCCCTCCGCCGATAACCAGCGTCTGCGTCTGTTTACTCATCGCCCTCTCCTTCGAGCTCCATGAACAACGGCTGTTCCAGCGACTCGCAGATCCAACGCAGGAACCGCGCTCCGTCGGCACCGTCGACAACGCGGTGGTCATACGACAACGACAACGGAAGCCGCAAGCGCGGGACAAACTCGCCGTCCTGCCACACCGGCTTGGTCTCTGCGCGCGCTACTCCCAGTATCGCTACCTGCGGCGGGAACACCACCGGCGTAAAGCCGGTTCCACCGATCCCGCCGAGATTCGAGATCGTGAAGGTGCCGCCCTCCATCTCCTCAGGCTTGATCTGCTTGTTGCGGGCACGCTCGGCGAGCTCTCCGAGCTCCTTCGACAAGGTCAGGATAGACTTACGATCGGCGTCACGGATCACCGGCACAAGCAGTCCGCGGTCGGTATCGGCTGCGACCGAGATATGCACGTAGTCCTTATAGATAATCTCGCCCGCTGAGGCGTCGAGGCTGGAGTTGAAGCGCGGAAAACGGCGTAACGCGCGTGCCACGACCTTCATCAGGATCGCGGTGACGGTGAGCTTAGCCCCGGAGCGTTCGACGCGTTTGGCAAACCGCGTGCGGAACTCTTCGACGGCAGTAACGTCGGCCTCGTCGAACTGGGTGACGTGCGGAATCGTGCGCCAGGCGGCCTGGGTGTTCTCGCCGGTTATGCGCCGAACGGTTGAGAGTTTCTCTCGCCATACCGGGCCCCACTTGCTGAAGTCCGGCAGCGTGACCGCCCCGGCGAGCCCTGCTTCAGCCGCGCCGGGACCGCGCGCGGCGCTGACGCGCTCCTTGGTGTGGCGCTTAACATCATCGGCGCTGACTCTGCCTCCGGGGCCGGTGCCGGTCACTTCGGTGATATCAACTCCGAGCTCGCGCGCGAGCCGGCGAGTGGAGGGCGCGGCAGGCACGCGACCGCCGGCTGTCGGCGGAATAATGGGCTTGCCGGCCTCGGTTGCAGCCTGCTCGGGCGGCGCGGTTCCCGGCGCCGCCGCCCCCGGCGGCGGACCTGCCCCGGCGGCCGCCTCGTCTCCGGTCGCGGATGCCTGGTCCACAGGTGCCTCGTCCGCGGGTGCTGCGCTCGCGACGGTCTGCTCGGCATCGGGGCGGGTTTGCCCCTCCTCGGCCGGCTTGGCGGCTGGTGCACCGGCGGCTGCTGCGGAACCGACGGATTCACCCCCAGCGGGGGCCGGCGCGGCCTCGGCCTCTTCAGCAGGCGCCGCCGCGTCTTCGGCGGGCTCTTCGGCCGACGGTTCGGCCTGCGCGCCTTCGGTGTCGACCCGTGCGATTACGGAGCCGACCGCAACCTCATCGCCTTCGGAAACGAGGATCTCCTTCACGATTCCGGAGACGGTGGACGGCACTTCGGCGGAGGCTTTGTCGGTCTCGATCTCGAGGATGGCCTGGTCGGTGGCGACCTGATCCCCCGGTGAGACCAGGATACTTACGACGCTCGCCTGTTCGACGTTCTCGGATATCTCCGGGAGCTTTATGTCTTCGATCATCTGCCGTCCTCCTTAGCATGCCATCGGGTCGGGCTTCTCGCTGTCGATCCCGAGCTTCTTAATCGCCTGCGTAATCTGTTTCTTCTCGATCTCGCCCTGCTCCTGGAGGGCGCGCAGGGCGGCGAAGGCGATATGCTTAGCGTCTACCTCAAAGTAATCGCGCAGCGCCCCGCGATTATCGGAGCGACCGAACCCGTCGGTGCCGAGCGCCGTCATCGGCTGCGAAACCCACGGCGCTATCATCAGCGGCAGCGCCTTGACGTAGTCCGAGGCGGCGACCACAACGCCTTCTTCTGCGGCCATGCACTCGCTCACGTACGGTACCCTCGGCTTCTTGTCCGGATGCAGCCGGTTCCAGCGTTCCAGATCGGTAGCATCCTGATACAGCTGCTTGTAACCCGGTGCGCTCCAGACGTCGGTGGGAATCCCGAACTGCTCGCGAAGGATCTCCGCCGCTTCGATTGCCTCGTTCAGAATAGCACCGCTACCCCAGAGGTGGGCCTTGGCCTTCTTTTCGTCCTTCTGGTAACGGTAGAGGCCTTTGAGGATCCCGTCTTTCACACCCTCCGGCATCTGCGGCTGGCGATAGGTGTCGTTCATAACGGTTACATAGTAGATCAGGCTCTCCTGCTCAACGTACATGCGCCGGAACCCCTCCTCGAGAATCACCGCGAGCTCGTAGGCGTAAGCGGGGTCATAGGCGAGTAGCTGGGGTACCGACAGCGCGAGCAGGTGACTGTGGCCGTCGGCGTGTTGCAGGCCCTCGCCCGGGAGGCTGGTCTTCCCGGCGGTTCCGCCGATCAGAAAACCGCGGGCGCGGGCATCGGCTGCGGCCCAGATGAAGTCGCCGACGCGCTGAAAGCCGAACATCGAGTAATAGATGAAAAACGGAACCATCGTGATTCCATGCGTAGCGTACGAGGTCCCGGCGGCGATGAAGGACGACATGCAGCCGGCCTCGGTTATGCCCTCTTCGAGAATCGCACCCTCGGTCGCTTCCTTGTAATACAGGAGACTGTCCTTATCCACCGGTTCGTAGTTCTGGCCGAGGTGCGAGTAGATCCCTACCTGACGGAACAGCCCTTCCATTCCGAAGGTTCGGGATTCATCCGGAACGATCGGCACAATGCGGTCGCCGGCATTCTCGTCCTTGAGGAGCCCGGAAAGCATCTGCACAAACGCCATCGTGGTAGCCGCCTCCCGGGAGCCTGAGCCACCGTGAAACTCGTTGAAGATTCGACTCGATGGTGCTGAGAGCGCGTCTCCGGTCTCGCTGCGCGTGGGCAGATATCCGCCCAGCTCTTCGCGACGTGCTTTCAGGTAGCGCTCTTCCTCGCTTCCCTCCGGGAAGCTGTAGAACGGCGCCTCCTTGATCTCGTCGTCCGAAATCGGAATGCCGAACCGGCTGCGAAAGTGCCGCAGCTCGTCCTCGTTCAGCTTCTTCTGCTGATGGGTCACGTTCCGCCCCTCGCCGGCCTCGCCGAGGCCGTAACCCTTGATCGTCTGGGCGAGAATCACGGTCGGGATATCCGTGGACTGCACCGCGCGGGCATAGGCGCTGTAGACCTTCAAGGGATCGTGCCCGCCGCGCCTCAGGCGTTGCAGCTGCTCGTCCGAGTAGTTCTCCACCATCTTCAGCAGTCGCTCATCGCGACCGAAAAAATGCTTGCGGATGTAATCGCCGCTCGATACC
>PUNW01000221.1 GCA_003552665.1 Spirochaetaceae bacterium
CTCATCAAGTCCCTCCCAGTGGTCGATCTAGGAGGGAGTGTTCCATGCTCTCCCGGCTAGCGTCTAGTACTAGACAGGCGTTTACTAGTCAGACGTTTAGTGGCATCTGCGCGAGCCCTGGGGTTCCGCGCGGGGGATCTTGACACTTTGATTGCGATGCGCTATCTTCGGTGTTCGATCACCACAAGGTGCTGAGCACCGTTACGCATTCCCCTGTAGCTCAGTCGGTAGAGCGGGTGGCTGTTAACCACTAGGTCGTTGGTTCGAGTCCAACCGGGGGAGCTGACACCATCGGGCGGTTCCCAAGCGGAACCGCCCTTTTTTTGCCCGATCTCGTTCTTGTTGCCCGGTCTCGTTCCCACCCACTCAAACCACTGGCATGAGCTCCAACACGGCCGCTATAATAGTGCGTCCGTAACTGTGTCTGCAGGGGGTCAGAGATGCGATACTACGAAGTGGTACTGGACGGCGTGCTCCACGACAGCGGCCCGCCCGGACGGGGCATGCCTCTGCGCAGGTCACAACCGCGATTCAGACTCGACCTCTTCATCGCCAAGGTGGAGGCGCTCCTCAAAGCGCGCAAACCGAGACGCATTCTGATTCACTGCAAACCGACGTTTCGAACCCAGGCGTATGCCGGCTACCAGATCATCGGGTCCCAGCTGCAACGGCTTGCCAAAGCCGGTAAGGAGCTTTGGTTCTATGGGGAGCAGTACGGTATCGGGGAGCTTTATCTGGCTTCAGTCTGCTCCCACCGCGTAATACATCCGCTCGGTTTCGTGCAGGTTCTCGGCCTTGCGCGCCCGTTCCTATTCTTCAAGAAAGCGCTGCAGGACCGGCGTCTGCAGGTGGAGGTGTTCCGGCGCGGTCGGTACAAAGGCGCGCTCGACAGCCTCAGGAGCGATCGCCTGGATCAGTTCCAGCGGGAACAGTATCATGCAGTCCTCGAAGGAAGCATGCATGCGTTGCAGGATCGCATTCTGGAGGGCTACGCCTGCTCCCGCGAGGCCATGGACGCGTTGACCTCCGGCTCGATTCTCAGCGCTCACGAAGCGGTAGGCCGCAACTGGGCAACAGCGCGCATGAGCTATCCCGAGCTCATCGGTGACTGGCGGGACAATAAACACCGGCCTGCTACCCTGAAGGTCCGCGACACCGGCTTCGGCAAGGGCGCAGGCGTTGCGGTCCTGTTCCTAGAGGGTGCGTTGGTGACCGGCCGTTCGCGCAAGTCGCCGGTCTTCGGACAGTCTGTGGGCAGCGACACAGCCTGCGAGCAGATTGCCCGTTTGGAACGCAACCGCCGCGTCAAGGCGGTGATCGTCCGGATCAACTCCGGCGGCGGCTCGGCAACGGCGTCAGCCTCTATCCATGACGCCCTCGAACGCCTGCGCCGTAAGAAACCGGTCGTGGTTTCGATGGGCGAGATCGCTGCATCCGGGGGATACTGGATCGCGACCCAGGCTGAACGATTGTTCGTTGAGCCGAGCACGATTACCGGTTCCATCGGGGTCCTGATGGCGATTTTCAATATGCGCGAGTTTCTGAAATCACACGGCATCACCGAGGACATAGTCAAAACACATGAGCACGCCGATCTCGGCAGCCCACTCAGAAAGCTCAGCGGTATCGAACGGCAGAAGCTCGATGAGATCGTTTCAAAGCTGTATTACGCCTTTCTGCGCAGGGTGGCTGAGTTCCGCAACCGCAGTATCGCCGATATCGACAAGCTGGCCGAAGGCCGTGTCTGGACCGGTCAGGATGCGGTGCGCCTCGGTCTCGCCGACGAGCTCGGGGGGCTCAGCGACGCGATCGAGTACGTCCGCCGTATACATACCGGGCCATGCCGGGTCCGCTACTTCCCGCGTGAGAAGCGGTCATTGCTCGAACGCCTGATCAGCCGCAATCTGGCACCGGCTTCGCCGGCCGCCGAATTCCCGACCCCGGCAGGCGAGCTCGTCCTCAATGAATGCGCCCTGCTGCACCGGCATCCGCTCGCGTTGTGGGAACCGCTCATGGAGCAGTGGCTTGGGGCAATTGCTACTGAACTGCGCAGTCTTGCGCCTCATCAATATATACCGGAAGCTCGAAGATTCTGTAGCGAGTGATATAGTCCGGCAGTTGTCCCTGAAGCTCGCCAAGGCCGGCATGATAGCGCTGTATTGTGCGGTAATTGCGCATCGAGAGCACAACACGCTCGGGCTGTCTGCCGTTCTCAAGCGCTGTTCGTTTCTGTTTCAGGATCTCGGCCAGAAGCTCCGGTGCCGAGCGCTGATTCTCATCCATTGATTCTCGTCCATTGCCGCCGCCGATCGATCAGTCCGAAATTGACTCCTATAGTAGCATCCGGATATCATTGCCGCAATTATGAGCAGCCGCATCGCAGATTACGATTGGGACGGGATGACTTTTACCGAGCACGCAGTCCTGTGCTTCGTGCTCAAAGACGACAGCATACTGCTAATGCGCAAAAAGCGCGGCCTCGGTCAGGGTAAGATCAATGGGCCCGGAGGACGCCTCGAACCGGGAGAGAGCTACCGGTCGGCGGCAATTCGCGAGACCGAGGAGGAACTCGGCATTACGCCCCGCAATCTGCGTGAGGCAGCACACCTGAGCTTCATCTTCACCGACGGCTACTCGCTCGATGCCCGCGTATTCACTGCGCAGGGATACGACGGCGAGGTGACGGAGACCGAAGAGGGCGATCCGATGTGGTTTAACCTCAGCGAAATCCCCTACGAACAGATGTGGGCAGATGACCGCTTCTGGTTGCCGATTGCGCTGTCGGGAACGTACGTGCGCGGCAAGTTCGTGTTCGAAGGCGATGCGATGCTCGACCGAGCCGTCGAGTGTCTGGCGTCCCCGGAGGAGGCTGAAGCTACTGCTGCTCGATATGGCGTGCAAGGACGAACAGGTAGTCCGAGAGACGGTTGAGATAGTTCTGCCCCAGCGCGAGCTGAGTAAGCCCGTGCGTGCGGATGCACATGACAAGCGTGCGTTCAGCCCGGCGGCAGACCGAGCGTGCCACGTCGCAATGGGCGCTCACTACGCTTTCTCCGGGCGTGATGAACTGACTGGGAAGCTTCACCAGACGCATCAGCTGCTGCTGCCGTTCCTCAAGCAGCTCCAGGTCGGACTGTTCAATCAGTTTCAAACGGCGATAGACCGGGTCATGCTCCGGAGTGGCCACCTGCGCTCCGATCTTGAACAGCACTTGCTGGCAGTCGTGCAGCTCGCGCTTGCGGTCACTATTGCGCATCACCGCCCGTGCGAGCCCCAGCACCGAGTTCAACTCGTCCAGATCGCCCAGCGCAGCAAACAACAAGTCGCTCTTCGGGCGCCTCTCACCATTGAACAACGTCGATTCGCCGCGGTCGCCACCTCGGGTGGTAACCCGCTCGAAATCAATCATCTTTAGCGCTCCTGGAAGTCTTGTATTACCTCGGACTTCCTGAGCTTGTCAATCGCCTTTTCCTGAATCTGGCGCACGCGCTCACGCGTGATGCCGAGTGCCTTTCCGGTCTCCTCCAGTGTGAAGGCACCGTCGCCCATGAGGCCGAACCGCAGCTTGATGATTTTCATCTCACGCTCACTGAGCTGCGCGAGCACCCGCTCAAGGGTGTCCTGCAGCGTCAGGTGAAACGCCATCTCAAACGGCTGCTGGCTTTGGACATCCTCGATGAGATCCGCGAGGCTGGTCACGTTCTCATCATCGACCGCCGCATCCAGCGACGCTGCGTCCTGCGACAGCATCATGATTTCCTCGACCTTGCGCCGCGGCAACGCCATGTATTCCGAGACTTCGTCCGCTGCCGGGTCGCGGCCGAGCTCCTGCGAAAGATGTCTGGCAACCAGATACCATTTCTTGATGGTATTCAGCATGTTCAGCGGGATTCGAATGACCTTCGATTTATCCGCAAGCGCCTTGATTATCGCCTGGCGGATCCACCAGGTCCCGTAAGTGGAGAAACGGCAGCCTTTCCGATAATCAAATCGCTCCACAGCTTCAATCAGCCCGATGTTGCCTTCATCAATGAGATCCAGGAGACTGAGTCCGCGGTTGCAGTACTTCTTTGCGATCGAGACGACCAGCCTGAGGTTGGCATTGATCAGCCTGTTCTTCTCCTCGCGAAGCTCCTGCTCCAGCTCGGCCTTTTTGCTTTCGTAATCACGGGGCGGCGCTGATCCGGAACGGTGCTTGGCTTCCAGCTTCGTGATCTGGGCGCGAAGCTCCTCGATCCTCTGTCCGATTTCGCGCTCTTGCTCCAACGTCAACAGCGGATAAGCCGCGATCTGTTTGAGATAAAAGGATAATGGATCGCTCTCGCTATGATCGAGCGCTCTATCATTGTTCGCCACCTTCACCCCCTTGGCGCGTCATTCGGATCAAGGAAACGGTTGTCTTTCCAGACGCCGAAATACAACTGCGCAGCGGACTCACCCGGCACGGTGCCCAGGCTCCCGATGCGGTTTCCCGCTTCAACGCTGTCCCCCACCTCCACAGCAATGCTCTCGTTTCCGGCATATACATAGACGTGGCCTGTGGCCGACTGGACGAACACCACTCGTCCAAAGCTCGAATGAGGACCCGCGTATACCACCGTACCGGCAGCGACGGCTATGACATCGTCGCCTCGGTCGCCGCGAATGGCGACGCCGGGAAATTTGCCGTCGGTGCGCGCCCGTTCCCCGGGATGCGGCCAATAGTGCTCCGACTGGCTTTCAGGTCCGTTAGCACGATCAGAACCGTCGGTGGTTCCGTCGCGCCTTTCCACGCGGGCAACTGCACCTGCATCGGGATCTTCGGAGCCCACACCCGGCACGTATAACCTGTCGCCCACCCGCAGGATGTCATCCTCTGAAAGCCGATTGAGGTTTCGGAGCCGGTCGACCGATAACCCGTGACGGCGCGCAATCGAGTACAAGGTGTCCCCACGCACAACCTCGTATTGATCGGGGATGCGCAGGCGGATTCCTACCTGTATTGCATCGGCGTTCTCGATATCGTTGGCGTCACGGAGTGCGTCAACCGGTACGCCGTACTTGCGTGAGATGCTGAACAGAGTGTCCCCACGCTTTACCTCATGCTCGACTGTCTCCGCGACCAACGGAGACACCACGAGTATGCCGAGCGCGACGAGACACAGCGGGGCCCAGATAACCTTCAAGACACGCTTCATGCTACTTTCTATCTTCGGCCGAAACGTGCAAGAATTGAGCTACCGCAGATTAAAGCAATGTGATTCTTTTGTGCTTTACTCGAATGAGCCCTCGTCCGACTCGTCGTCAAGCGGAAGATCTTCCACCCGCTTGCGAAACGGTTTGGAGAAGGAAAACTTGGGAACGAAGGTGGCCGGTTTGGCCGGAATCAGGAGCTCCTCTCCCGTTGCGGGATTGCGGCCCATGCGGGCCTTCTGAGCAGGACGCCGGTCGAGATAGAGGCGCCCGATACGGCCGAGCGGAACACGCTCGCCCATAATGGATCCCGCCTCCACCATCGAGAGGTAATCGTCGATGACCTCCCGCACCTGAGCCTGGGTTAGATCATTCCGGCGGGCCACATAGGCCACCATGGTGCGCATCGTGAAATGGTCCGGTGTTTCGCCTTCGCCCGGCATAGACACCGTGCGGTTGAGCTTGGTGAACCCGTTAGTGAGGAATATGGTTGCCTCGCGCAGTCGCCGCTCCTGTTCTTCGACGGGAACCGCGGCGTCACACGCTGCAATCGTCAGGATCTCCGAGGTCTGTTCGATGGAAGAATCGCTAAAACGCGCCGGCTGATCGACGCGGATTGCCGACTCCGGACGCACACCGCTATCTCTTACCAAGCGCGGGACATCACTGCGCAGCTGTATGCTCGCGTACTCAAGCGCCCTGCCGCTCTCCTCTCGCCGTCCGAGGCTGATCAGTGAACCTGAATAGGTCAGCAGGATGGCTCCGCGTGGGTCGTCCACTTCCAGAGTCTCGAGCTCATGCATATCCAGCAGCCGAATCTGCTCGCTGAACAGGCGGCGCTTTTCGAGCCAGTTGCGGGTGATACGCTCCAGAGAGTCACCGCCGGGAGGCAACCCTGAGCTGTCTGCAATCGCGCGGAGGTGCGCCTGGATATGATGGGGAAGGTCTTCAAATCGCTCCATGGTGCTTAAACTACCATATCTCACACAAGGCGCGATAGCGCCGTTTTTGCTTGTCAGATCAAAAATTTACTCCTAGAATGATTTGTATGACACCTGATATAGAAACCACTTACATGGGTCTCAAGCTGCCCTCGCCCCTAATAGCGGCGAGCTCGGGTATCACCGACAATGTTGAGAATCTTGTTCAGCTGCAGCAACTCGGCGCAGGGGCGGTCGTCCTGAAGTCGCTCTTTGAAGAAGA
>PUNW01000063.1 GCA_003552665.1 Spirochaetaceae bacterium
CGATCACATTGAGAATCGCCCGATCGCCGACCAGCTGATTCACCACCGACTGCGAGATGTCCCGCACCGTGCGACGCTGATCCTCGACCTCAAACAACCATTTCACCGGATCCTGTATCCGGTACTGCATGCTCCACTCAACATCAATGATGTTGAGATCCCCGGTGAGCATGATCGACTCGTGGGGATAATCGCGATCGGCTGCCTGCTCGGAGTAACCCGCGGAACGAGTTCGGTAGCCGAACAGCTCGTGTTGTACTTCCTCAGTCGGAACGTTGAAGTTACGCTCAATCCCGAACGGGAGCTTGAAATGCAGGCCGGGGGACATCGTCCGATCCACGGCCCCAAAGCGAGTCACAACTGCGCGTTCACTTTGATCGACCATGAACACCATTGTGCTCGCCGCGCCGAGAACCGCTACAACAATCAAAAACAGAACTATGAACCGTGGCTTGATTGTGAAGGGCAGTTTCGGCGGAGTGACATTCTTCGTAGACAAATCCGCCTCCGATAATATAGAGATACTACAAGCTTCGAGCCTACTCGGATGGATGATGCTCAGTCAAGCCTCAGGCGGATTACTCCTCAGGTATGGATAGCCGTCGTTGACATTAGGATCGATAGGATCGATCGCCCAGACATCATTGAAGTCGAAGTTCAGGGGATCACCGCTCAAGTAAGCTTCGGACGTGGCTTGGTTGGTGGTTAGGGCCTCTGCGGTGAGCTCTTCGCCGCTGTCGTCATCACCGATTGCTTCTTCGGGACCTTCCATATCTTTGTCGAAGAAGGAACGGTCAACGTTACTTCCCCAACCCACGGTTCCGACGAGCCCACCAACGCCGGAGTCTAGCTCACCACCGTTGGCGCCGCGAATCGTAGCAGCCGCATAACTGTCGTGGATAACCCCGCCCCCACTATTGACTCCAACCAGGCCACCGGAGCGACCGCCGTCGAGCTCGAGCTCCACGCGCGCGTAGCTATACTTGATCAAACCTTCATTCCGTCCCACCAATCCGCCGATCTCCTGGTTGCCGCGGATGAAGCCGGTGGCAAACGAGTTTTTGATCGTGCCCTTGTTAACGCTGGCGATCGCGCCTATATCGCTCTGGTTCAGATCATCGATGTATACATCGACCTGTACGTTACGTACGACGGCGCCTTCCCTGATCTCCCCAAAGAGCCCGACCTTTTGGCGTCCCGTGCCGGTTTTGGGGGTGAGCCCCGAGATCGTGTAGCCCTTTCCGTCGAAGCTGCCTGAGAATCCGTCGATAGGCTCCCAGTCTTCACCGGAAAGATCGAGATCGTCGGCCAATTCATAGTATGCATCAGGATCGTCGCTCATCAGCTCTACAAGCGCTTCGGAGGAAGTCACCCGATAGGGATCGTCCTCCGTCCCGGAGCCCTCCGGGGGGTCGTCATCGCCGGGGTCGTCTCCCGGCTCTTCGCCGCTTTGCTGCGCGGTTTCGGAGTCCGACTGATACTGGCCGATCGGCATGTAACAAGCGACAAAGATGGTCACAAAAGCGGCGAACGCTACTGCGCGGATCAGGTGGAAGGCAACGGATGTCAGTGGTATGCCGTGGGTTCCGGTGAGTCTTCGATATTTCCGACCAGCATCAGGCATCCTGTTGTCCTCCCGCGTGACGCCGAATGGCCCCTGCGTCACGGCAGTTTCACGAACACCCCGCAGTCGAAGCACATAACCCAGCAGTTAGGTAGGGTGTAACTCAGATTATACTTCTTAGTAACTGCGAGTTTCAACTTTATGCGGTTATGCGAGTAATGGGAAACATTTCAGAGGATTCGGGGAACTGGCACGCGCTTCATCGGCGCGCTATACTGTAAGGTACTATGGGATCACTCCTCAAACGGGCAATCGAACAACGCCGTAAACGGCGTGATCTTGCCGGAATCTCCCCCGCCGATCAGGACGAGATTCGGCGTGAGATCGCCCATCTTACGGAACATAACCGTCTGGAGGTTACGCCGGAACTCCTCAAAGCCGAGGAAGGACGACGAGGAGTCGTGTTCCCGCTTGTGGTGAATCTCGCTGCGCTGCTCGCGATCGCCGGAGGGGTGACGGCGTTCAGCGCAGTATTCGACCCTGCCCTCGCTGCGACGCAAGCGGCCGAACTGCGCGCGCTTGAAAGTGCCGAAGGCATCCTCCTGGGGGAGCTTCGGGAGGAGTTTGAAAGTGAAATTGCCGAACGCGAGGCGCAAATCGCCGCGACTGAGGAGCGGGCCACCGAGCTTGAGCGTGAACACGAAGCCGTTATCGAAGAACTGGCGCACCGCGAGCAAGAACTCCGTGATGAATTTGAGAATGAGCTGCAGGCGGCGCTGGCTGCCGAACGCCGGCGACTGGAAGGTGAGGGCATAGCCGGAACTGAGCTGCAGGGACGGCTCGAGGACTACGAAACTGAGCAGCGCGTCGAGTTCGAGGAAGAGTTAGCCGCGGAAATGCAGGCGCTCGAGCGCGAACGTGAACGCCTAGTCCAGGAGCTGCAAACTCTGGAACAGCAGCTTCAGGAAGATCAGGCAGCTCTGGCGGAGGAACGCGAGCGTATGGAGCGCGAACTGCGCGCTGCGCGGGAAGAGGCTGACGCGGAGCTGGAAGCTGCGTTCGCGGAGCTCAGTGAAATAGAGCAACGTGCGCGCCGCGGCGAACAGGTGGACACCCAGGTTCTGGGAGCGTTCGAATCCTTGCGCGCAGCCATCCTGAATGGTGATTATCAGCAGGCGAATGCCGAGCTCGAAGAGCTGCGCACCGTACTCCGCGATCCACACGTACGGAGCCTGAGAGGTGAGAGCCGGACTGAGATAGACTTGTTCATCGCCGAACAATTGGAAACGATGATCGCTGCACAGGTCGGTGCTGAAGCTCCGCTCGATCTATTGCGGAGTGACCTGTTGCGAATCGTGGAGCAAGGCGATGAAGCGCTCGAAGCGGGCGATGTCGAGCTGGCTGAGCAGTATTATCGCGAAGCGCTGCAGGCTGTGCCTGAGTTGTTTGCCGGGCATCAGGTATTGCTCGAACGGGCCGTGGATTCTCAGAGAGGGGACTGGGAGGACGAGGCCGATGCAGAGCGCGAGCTTCTGCAACAAGAGGTCGCGGAGGCCCGCCGCTCGATGGAGCAATTGCAGCAGGCGAGCGCAATTCAGTTGTCCTTGCTGGAGCAGGAGCACGAGGAGCGCGAGGCAGCACTCGAGACCGAGCTGGCGCAGGCGCGAGCTGCAGCCGCAGCCGCACGCGCCGCAACTTTGAGAATTGAGCCGGACGAGGTGCAGGCTGATCCGCGCGAGATAGAAGCGTTGCGCGCTTCAGCCGATCGGCTGTCCAGGATGGAAGAGCGCTTTGACGGTTATCGAGACCGGCGGGAGGCACAGCGCCGGGACTCGGCTTCACGACTGTTGGCGACCCGCGAGCTCCTGCTCGAGGTCTTCAGGTCCACCGAGTTCGAGCGGTCGTTCCCGGGGCTCGCTGAGGAGATCCTGCGTCTGCAGCAAGCGCACTTTGAGGCGGGAAGGGAAGATGCTTTAGCGGAACTCGTCGATGTGCTTCACGGCGTAACCACGCTCTCTTCAAACCGGGAACGCAAGGAGTATCTGGAGCGCGTTCTGCGCTCGGGTGAGGACGACCCGGTGCTGCGCGAATTGCTCGAACAGCTTCTCTCCCTCGTTGAAGACAACCTCGTTGAAGACAATCAGACCGCGCTGAACTGACCCGTAACCTGTTGGTACACGACTGTCTGCCGGCACACTGCTGGAAGTAGCGCTCGGCTCCCGTGCCTGCGTCGCCGTTCGCGGCGATCCGTCAGAACCTGCGGCGGTACCCGATGCGGATGAGGGTGAGCTCCATGAACAGCCCGTCGAGCGAGACCGTCGCCGTGCCGGGGTCGCCGTCATAGAATTCTTCTCTCGCCACGCGACCGTCGGTCGGATAGAAGGTGGGGGTCCATTCAAACGAGATCGCATTTGATGCGAAGAGGCGGTACTCTACCCCGGCGTTCACCGCGATGCCGATCGAAGCGTTGGGTTCCAAAGCGAGCCCACCGTTCGTCTTCACCCGTAGAAACGGATTCAAGCCCACGTAGGGGCGCGCGGGCAACTCCTCATCGCCGAACCGGTAACCGCCGATCAGTCCGAGGTGGACCAGGGGAAGAGAAACGAACACTCCGTCCTGATTGCCCTGATCATCGCGTTCTCGAAGCGCAACGCCCAGCTGAAAGAATGTAGCGGCGGCGCCGATATACCATTCCTGCCGGCGCGGGAGCCAGGCTGCGGCAATTTCAGGGAACTGGGCGTTGAACAAGGACGCTTGTGCCATGACAGCCGGTCGGCGTTGTTGATCGAGGCGGAGCGTGGTGCGGGACTCCAGAGCCACGCGTTCTCGGACATTTAGATACTCGCGATGATGAGCTTCCAGATGGTACTCACCCGGTACCGGTAGCGATGCGGTTGCAACTCCGTGCTCATCGAGTGTGAGTTGTGTTCCCGGGTCAATCCGTATCCGGGTATTGGGGACCCCGCGAATCTCGAGCGTTACTGCTTCCGAGCGAGGAGGAACGTCGGTGGCTATCGCTTCAACGATTGGTATCCAGGTACGCCTGTGCAGCTCGCGGGGGCCTTTGAGTGGTGTTCTGTACTGTCCGGTGGAGTCGGTGTTCTGAAGAACGTCGCCGATCTGCCACCGTACGGTCAGGACGTCTTGGGCATCGCGCTCGAGGTTCACCAGCAGATACGCATCGGCGTCGTGCTCGCGGGCGTAGGCGTTCGCGTGAGCCCGATCAGCTCCCAGCTGCGGTGTCTCGTCACTCGAAGCGGTGACGCGCACCTGTAGGCCCTCGCGAGAGGCAGCCAGTGCGGCGGCCAAGGATTCAGCGAGGACCCCAGACGGGAATGCCGGGTCATCCACTGATTGCACAATAACAATGATTCGGCGCGGCCGCGGATCGGGAAGTCTATCACCATTGACTGACTCAGACTGTGCAGCTAAGGGGTGGGCGATGACAGCGCTGAGCAAGGCGATGACAGTGAGCACTACGCGCACCCTTAAGCGAAGCCGAGCTCGCCGCGGTCCGGACCGTCGCGCGGCTGAACCTCTCTGTCGGATGACTGACTCACTCGCGGTGCGTCGGCTCGCTACTCCCGCTGATAGCTCGGTGATTCTTGTAGCTACCACTACCATGTATAGCTCACCTCAAGACGACCGTACGGTATAGCGCCTTCGGTGATCAGCCACCTCCGGTTTGCCGCTTCGGCGCCAAAGGTATACCGCATTGCCGTGACGACCCGTGCCCGCAGGCGTTGCGTGCCGAACGATACGAAGGGATTAAGCGGTGCGAGATAGGGGATGGTCGCGTTCCAGCCCGAACCTTGCGCATGCATCACGCCCGCACCGAGTTGAAGACCCGGCCTTATCGGTCCCGTGGGCGTTGCGAACAAGTACGCGCCGACGCTCATGCCAAGCTCATCAAGACGAAAGGCCTCGATCTCCCCGACTTGCAGATCGTCCAGATCCTCCTCCAGTTGGGAGGCGAGCTCGGTCCGCGCACTCACCCGAAACGTTCCGCCGGTCAGTTCGGCAAATACGCTGTCGGTTATCGGGTACCAGCGTCCCACTGCCAGCGCCCCGATCCCGTGAGCCGGGAAGGCGGCTCCGCCCAGGCTATAGCGCGTGCGGCGCTGTAACCGGGGAACCGAGACGGTCGTCTCGGGCGCGCCGATATAGTGATCGACCGTCTGCGAATAATAGCCCGGCCGATGGGCGGAGAGCGTTATCGTTTGCCCCACGCGGTACGGTAGGTCGTCAAGGGCGATCGCACCGCTGTCGTCAAACGCGAAGCTGCGGCCATCGGTGAGAGTAACGATAACCTCGGGAACGGGTGAGAGCAACGTTATGCGCCGCACACTTAGCCGGCGTTCGAGCTCACGGGCGCTGAGGTAGGTGCGGAGCTCGTTCCCGAGGCCTGCGAGCTCGCGTTCCAGCGCGTATGTCAGGGCGACATCCGAGGCGCCGAACGCAGACCGTCCCGCCACGACGTAGCCTGTCTCAGTTTCGTAAACGTTCAGGCCTATACCGAGGCGCAGGTTAGCATCGCGCATGAGATATCCGGTAGCCGCAAGCGGATAACCGAGGTCTTGCGCCCGGCGTACAAGCGTTTCCGAATCCAATGGTTGGCTGGAGATCATCTCCGGCGCCAACTCAGGGGCCGCTGCCAGCTGTGTCCGAATCAGCTCCGCAAAGGTGTCGCGAAGCTCATCTGGGTCAAGGACGCCCGTACCCGCATCCGCCAGGTCGAATACCTGCGGGGCCGAGAGCGCCAGGGAAATCGGCCGGCTCTCCCCAGCCGGAAGCATCGTCGCGATTCCGGCCGCCAAGGTCAGGGTCGATAGCAAGGCCGCAGCCGCACGCAACCGGGATTTGAGCTCAACTCGCATACGAACGCTCACTTCATCGTCATCACTTCAACCCCGGTCCATTCGGGCCCGGGATCTTCCCTGCTACAGATGAGAGCACGCTCGAGCATGCGTTCGGCGAGATGGTCGGTGGGATCGCTGCGTAGTAACTCGCGGAACTCTTCGGTTGCCTCGCCGAAATGCTTGGCATAATACAGCTCCATCGCCCGGTTATGCCGGTGCCAGTGATCGCGGCGGTGTGGATCAGGGTCCGGCTCGGTGGTATAGAGCCTAACGCCGGCGCTTCGACCCTTCACTGCGACGGTATCGACGAGACGCCAGGGGATCTCAAGACTCGACTGTTCACGCACGTTCTCGGTTACGAGCAGAGCTACCCCGTACTCCTTGGTCAGGCTTTCAAGGCGGGACGCGACGTTCGCTGCGTCGCCGATCACGGTATAGTCCATCTTGCGTTCGGTCCCAATGTTGCCGACGGTAACCTCTCCAAAAGAAACCCCGATGCCGATCATAAACGGCGCATTTCCGGACTCGCGTTGCTCGGCATTGAACGAATCCAGTGCCGCGATCATTCCCAACGCTGCTCGTATTGCGCGGTCCGGCTCGTCTCCCCGGGCGAGCGGCGCGCCGAAAAAAGCCATGATCGCATCGCCGATATATTTGTCCACGATCCCGTGTTGCTCAAGAATCACATCGACCATGTAGGAAAAATAGCGGTTCAACGCGTTTACGAGCTCGTCGGGACGCATGTGTTCCGAGATTCCGGTGAAGCCGCGAATATCGGAGAATAGGATAGCGAGCTGACGATTGTCGCCCACCAGCATCTCCTCGGGATTCTCGAAGAAACGGCTGATGAGGTCCTGGGGAACGTACTTCTGAAATATCTGCCGGATGCGTTGCTCTTTCTTCTGGGACAGCACTGCGTCGAACGCATAGCTCTTGATCTGTTCGTAGGCTCTCTGCAGCTCGTTGGTCATGAGGTTGAAGGTATGAGAGAGAGCACCGATCTCATCGCGGTATTCGACTTCCACGCGCGAAGAGAGATCTCCGGTTGCGATGATATCCGACATCGCACGCACTACGCGGTTCAACGGTCGCGTCAGAAAGCTTGATAAGGTGAACAATACCGCGATCGCGGCAGCGATCGAAACCAGAAGAATAAGGAGGGTCTGCCGGGCCATGCGATCGGTTTCGGCAAAAAAGACCGCTCGCTCCTCGCTGACGACGTAGTACACCTCGAAAGGCTCGAAGTAAAAGCCCGCTCCCACGCGCTCCACTCCGTCGATTGTAAGCTGCAGCAAGTCGCGCTCATCGCGTGCAGCGAGAGCCGCTAGTTGTTCGCTCTCATCGGCGCTGAGCTCCACCGCATGGGTATTCATGGTGAGATTCCCATCAAGGTCAACGGCGAGGATCAGTTCCGAGTCGCGCTCCACGATTGACCGGGCGTAGGCCGCTACTCCTCGTTGCGCCGCCCGCCGCATCTCCTCACGATGCTGCAGCTCGTTTTCGACCAGGAGGTCCCATTGTCCCTGAGCATAGGTTGAGAGCTGCTGTGCCTTGAACTGCAGGAACTCGGTGGTGACTCTGGTTATGCCGCTCGTGGCAGCGTAAAACGACGAAATGCCGACCAGTACGGCGGTTGCAACTACCACGGGCAGCACAACCAACATGATCTTGGTTTTTACTTGCATTCTAATCCGTCGCGCTCATTGATCCTTACGGACTTTGATCGCATGTTACTAAGTATATGGCCTTGCCGACTGCGGCGCAACAACCTGACAGGTTTTCTATGAAAAGTAAACGAGCTTCCGAAACCGGCTCGCTCGGCTGCGAAAGGGAGGTCAACCCGATTCCGGCAGGGTGACCTTGAGCTGGATCCGGCAGGTGGTACCCGCTCCCGGGGTGCTTTCAACCTCGAGGGTACCGTGCATCCGTTCTATGGTTTTTCGCACAATCGTCAGACCGAGCCCTGTGCCGCCGAACTTGCGCGTGGAGCTGCTGTCGGCCTGGGCGAACGGCTCCGACACTGTCGCGAGTCTTTCGGCCGGAATCCCGACGCCGGAATCGGTTGCGGTGAGCTCCAACTCCGGATGCGAGTTGTTTTCCTGTGACGGTCGCAGTGTGCCGGTAAGCTTCACGGAGCCCTCGTGCGTGAACTTGATTGCGTTCTCCACCAGCCGCGACAGCGCTTGGCAGAGACCTCCCGGGTCTCCAAGCACAAGCGAGCCCGATGCGGGGTGAAACTCGGCGGTGAGCCTGAGCCCGGCCGCATCGGCCGCCTTTTGGTGGGCTAGTGCGACCTCACGGGTGAGCTCGGCAGGGTCGAAAGGTTGCAACACCGGGGCGGCCCGTTGCTGCTCAATGCCGGCGACGGCCAGAATGTCGTTGAAGACGGCAAGCAGCCGTTGTCCGGAGCGCAGCGCGACCTCAACGCTCTCCCGGTCCTCGGGGTTGTCGACCGCATGCTGCAGATGCTGAAGCATTCCCAATAAGCCGTTCAAAGGGGTGCGCACTTCATGGCTGATGTTGGCGAGGAACTCGCTCTTGATTCGGTTAGCCTCCTCGGCGGCTCGCTTCGCCTCGTGCAGCTCCTGTTCGGCGCGAACGCGCGGCGTGATGTCGCGGAACAGAAGCGCGACGGTGCGTTCCTCGGCCGCGCTGCGCTCCGGCCAGTGTGCCTCCAGGCTCGGAACTAACTCGCGCGCGGTTCTGCCGATGGCATTCGCCAGCCCGGTATGACGTTCGAACGCCGCGTTGGTTTCCAAATAACGGTAGTCGTGCGGGCTACCGTCACGGTCGAACAAAATCTGCATTACGCAGTAACCGTCGAGAGCTTCGAGCAAGATACGGTAGCGCTCCCGGCTCTTCCGCAACGCTTCGCGAAGATGCGCCACCTCGGTGGTATCTGCCTCGGAGGTTTTGTCGGACTCTGCTGTCCGATCACCGGCTGCGGGTTCTTTCGAGGCCATCGATCCATTCTGATTAAATTTGCGCCAAGCTACAAACAGTCGGTTAGCTATCTCAAGCTTATCCGCGGGCCGGATGCGCCGACGGCTGCGGACGCGGATGTGGGAACGCGAGCGGTTGCAGGAGCGCGAACGCGTGCACGAGTGTATCTGCTTGACACACCGAATCGGCGAAACCTATAGTTGGCGGTATGAATAAGCGGCTTATCACCTCGGCTCTGCCTTACGTCAACAACATCCCGCATCTGGGAAACCTGATTCAAGTGCTCTCGGCGGATGTCTTTGCGCGGTTCTGCCGCTCGCGCGGCTATGAAACTCTGTACATATGCGGCACCGATGAGTACGGTACCGCAACCGAGACTCGGGCTCACGAGGAGGGGATCACTCCGCAAGAGCTCTGCACGCGCTATTACAAGATTCACGACGAGATCTACCGCTGGTTCAATATTGCGTTTGACCATTTCGGCCGCACCTCGACACCCGAGCATACAGAGATCACTCAAGGGATTTTTCTGAAGCTCTACGAAAACGGCTACATCACCGCGAAGACGATACAGCAGCTCTATTCGCCGGCCTCGGATATGTTCTTGGCCGACCGCTATGTCCGCGGAACATGTCCCCATTGCGGGTATGAGCACGCTCGCGGAGATCAGTGTGAGCACTGTGGTAAGCTGCTTGATCCCGCCGAGCTGATCAGCCCCCGCAGCGCCATCGACAACTCGATTCCCGAGATGCGCGAGACGAAACACCTCTACATCAACCTGCCGGCGATACTACCCAAACTGCAGGAATGGCTGAAGATTGCAGCGGAACAAGGCAACTGGTCGCGGAACGCGGTGCAGATGACCTACGGCTGGATCCGCGACGGTCTGAAGGAACGCGCGATTACCCGCGACCTCAAGTGGGGGATCCCGGTCCCGCTGGACGGATACCGCGATAAGGTGTTTTACGTTTGGTTCGATGCGCCGATCGGCTACATCTCGATCACCGCGACGCTTACCGAAGAATGGGAGCGCTGGTGGAAGAATCCGGAGGAGGTTGAGCTGTTTCAGTTCATCGGGAAGGACAACATCCCGTTTCACACCGTCGTGTTTCCATCGAGCCTGCTCGGAACCGGCGAGCCCTGGACGCTGCTGAAAACCATGTCGTCGAGCGAGTACCTGAACTACGAGACCGGCCAGTTTTCAAAGAGCCGGGGCGTGGGCGTGTTCGGGAACGACGCGATCGATACCGGCATCCCGCCCGACGTATGGCGATTCTACATCTTCTACAACCGTCCCGAAACTTCCGACTTCACCTTCACCTGGCGAGACTTTCAGGAGAAGGTCAACGGAGAACTGATCGGCAATCTCTCGAATCTGGTGAACCGGGCGCTGACCTTTGTCTGCCGGTACTACGACGGCCGTGTCGCCGAGGTGGAATCCGATCACGAGTTCTTTGCTACGGTGCGCGAGCAGGAGGCCGAGATCACGGCGATGCTCGAGCAGGCGCGGTTGCGCGATTCGTTTCGCAAGATCTTTGCGCTTGCGAGCTACGGCAACCGCGTATTTCAAAACGCTGAGCCGTGGAAGACGCGCAAGTATGACCCACAGGGCACGCACCTCCTGCTGTCGCGGCTGGTGTATCTGATTCGCGACCTTGCGGTGTTGGTTGAGCCGTTTATCCCCGATACCGCCGGACGCATCGCGCGGATGCTCGGTATCGAGCATCCGCGGTGGGGTGATCTCGGAACTACCGGCGGGCTCGGTGAGGTATCCAAGCCTGAGATTCTGTTCGAGCGGCTGGAAGACGATCTTGTCGCCGCGCTGCAAGCGCGCTTTTCGGGAACGCAGACCGAGCGTGCCGAGCGCGAACGTCGCGAGCGTGAAACCGGGCCGGCGGAACGGTTTCTCGAGCGGCTTGACCTCCGCACGGCGCGCATTACCGCGGTGCGTCCTCATCCGAAGGCGGACAAGCTGTACGTCGAAGAGATTGCCCTCGGCGGAGGTGTTACGCGCCAGATCGTCTCAGGCCTTGTCGGGCACTACCGCGCCGAGGAGCTCGAGGGACGAACAATTATCCTCGCCGCTAACCTGAAACCGGCCAAGCTGCGCGGAGAGAAGAGCGAAGGGATGCTGCTTGCCGCAGAGCCCGCAGCTGGTGCGTCGGGAGCTGGTGAGCCGGAAGCCGCCGAGCCGGGAGCCGGTGCGCCCGGCGCTGAGTCGCCCGAGGCCGGGGCGGCGAAAAGGGGTGACGAGGTTGTCGAGGTGCTGTTCGCCGATGACGTTGAGCCCGGCACGCGAGTCACGCTCGCCGATATGCCCGCGCCGGCATCTGATCCGCCGCAGGTGAGCATCGACGAGTTTTTCGAGATCCCAATTGAGGTGCGGGATCACGTGGTGCAGGTGGGCGGGCGTCCGTTGCAGGTCGGCGACAGGACGGTTACCACTACCCAGGTTTCCGAAGGAAAGGTCGGCTAACCGACGTGGTTAGTGCCGCCGCGGTAGACAGCCTGAACCCGCGCTGCAGTTTTCTGCAGTCAAGCTACTGGGCGGAGCTCAAGCGGCGCTTCGGATGGCGGCCATACGCGTTCACTATCGAGAATCCCGGGCCGTTCAATGCGAGCCTGCTCGTTCTGGTGCGAAGCCCGGTGCCGGGGATTACGCTGGCTTACGTGCCTCACGGCCCGGAGCTATCGACGGCCGCACCGGGAGCTTCCGCCCCGCCCGGCGGGGCGCCGGAATCGCCTAACGGCGCCGTTTCTGCGCTCGCAGAGCTCGGCGAATCTTTGGCACGGCAGCTCCCGCAGCACACAAGCTTTATACGCTTCGACCTGCCGTGGGAGTTCGCTGTAGGCGCTGCGGGTGACGACCGGCAGACTGAGCCGGCGAAGCTCAGCCGTGCTCGAAGTATGCTTGGGCGGGCTGGGCGCCTGCGGAGGAGCGAGGGCGAGATTCAGCCCCGGGCGACCGTGCTGATCAATCTCGACGATGATGAAGCGCTGCTTGCACAGATGAAAAGTAAGTGGCGCTACAATATTCGCCTGGCTGCGCGCCGCGGCGTAACGGTGGAAACCGTCGGCCCCGAGCTCCTCGATGAGTGGTATCGTCTCTACCGGGAAACGGCAGCTCGCGACCGCATTGCGATTCACTCCGAATCGTACTATCGCGCCGTGTTCGAGGTTGCGGACGAAGTGCCCGATGCCCCTGAGATCGAGTTAATGCTCGCCCGCCATGAGGGAGAGCTCCTCGCCGGAATTATCGTGGCGCGTTATCGCGAGCGGGCCACGTATCTGTACGGCGCGAGCGCCGACCGGAAGAGAAATCTGATGCCGACATATGCGCTGCAGTGGGAAGCAATGCGGCGGGCGCGCGACGCCGGGATGCGGGTTTACGACCTCTTCGGTATTCCACGATCGGCGGATGAGAAGCACCGCATGCAGGGGCTCTACCGTTTCAAGACCGGTTTCGGCGGGTGCGTTGTCGAACGGCCGGGATGTGTTGATTATCGGTTGCGGACGGTTCGCTACGGCGCGTTCCGCGCGGTCGAAGCACTGCGCGCGGCCCGCCTGCGGCGACGCAAACCGCGCAAACGGCGGCAGTAACGCGGCGCGCGGGGGGCGATGGATGCCGGGCATGCTCATCACCGGCGCCCGGCGGTAGCGCTGCCGCCGCGGGTGCGAATATGCCTACACCGGCGTCAGCCGGCAGCATCAATCCCGTACTGTTGGGCAACCTCGTCGAAGTGATCGATGACCGCGCGCACATACTCGCGTTTTTCGCCGTAGGGCCGGTAGAAGAACGAGCGCTTGAATCCATACACGATTATGTTCTTCAGTTGCTTCGGCGATACATCTACGTTGTCGACCAGTTGCTCGAGCTCGCGCGTGACGCTCGTGTGCGAGACGAGGCGGTTATCGGTGCAGATCGCGATCGAGAGCTTGTAGTCGAGCATCGTCGCAACCGAGTGGTCGCGTAGGCTCTCGAGGTACGGTGAGGTCTGGAGGTTGCTGGTGAGGCAGACCTCGATCGTGATTCTGTTGTCGGCGATGTAGTCGATCAGATTCTGCACATAGCGTTCGGGGTCTGAGATCTCAGGCGTTCTGATCAGTTTGGCGTCGAACAGGTGAAACCCGTGACCGATACGGTCGGCGTGGAGGTCGGTGATCGCCTGAAATATCGATTCCGGTCCGTAGGCCTCGCCGGCGTGAACCGTCTTGTTGATAAAGTGCTTGTGCACATACTCGAATGCCGCTTTGTGATTCCCCGCGGGGTACCCGTGCTCGCTTCCGGCGAGGTCGAACCCGACGATCTGGACCTCGCTTCGATCCCGCAATTGCACGGTTGCCCGCGCGAGCTCGTATGAAGCGGAACGCGCAAGCTCATGAGCATCGGCGTGAGGATGCACCTCGGCAAGGCGACCGAAATACGTGGAGAACTGCGGCATGAAAAAGCGCATCGCGGTGACGATGATGCCGTACTCAAACGGCGGCACCCCGTTTCCGGCGGTGGTGTTCTGTGCGTTGATCTCATCCCGGGCTTTGCGCAGCCCCCGATCAACGGCCTCTAGGACCTGCTCGAACGATAGCTCGGGATGAATGTGCAGCTGTGGTGCGAAGCGCACCTCTATATAGCGAACACCTTCAGCGGCGTTGTCGTGAGCGAGCTCGTAGGCCACGCGCTCGAGATGCTCGGCACGCTGCAACACCGCAACCGTCCAGGCGAAGCCGGCGAGATACTCATCGAGATTTGCATAGCGTGGTTTGAACACGGTTTCAGTCAGACCTTCAGGAGTCTCTGAGGGTAACGTGATCCCCTCCTCCCGTGCGAGCTCGATCAGGGTATCGAGGCGCAGGCTGCCGTCGAGATGCAGATGCAGGTCGGTCTTCGGAATTGCCTCAAGAAACTCGCGAGTATAGGTCATATCGTCCCCTTTACGGTGATTGTGAGTTGCTCTACCAGTTGTTTGAACTGTCGCCCGCGATCGAACTCATTGAGGAACATCCCGAATGACGCGCATCCTGGAGACAGCACCACCGCATCCCCCGGTGCGGCTTCCGAGACCGCAGCGCGTAGACAGTTCGCCAGATCGGCATACGGGCCGTGGTAGGGGAGGCCGCGGGATCGCAGCAGCTCTACGATGCGGGCGGTGGCGTTCCCGGCGAGAAGATAGAGTCCGGTGACCCGTTCGGCGATCTGGGCGAACGGCTCGAGATCGAGGTTCTTGTCCGCTCCGCCGGCGATGAGGTGCAGGGGGCCGCTGATCGTCGCCACTGCGGCCGCAGCGGCGGGCGGGATGGTAGCGGCCGAATCGTTGATATAGCGTACGCCGGCGATTTCGGCCACGAGCTCCAGTCGGTGTTCGATGCCGCCGAACTCTTCCAGCGCTTCGAAGACACGGTGTGCCGGGATTCCGTAGCTCCACAACGCCAGGGCGGCAACCGCGCGGTTAATCGGCAACACCCGGTCAACGGCCTCATCCGCGATGGTGCCGAGAAAGTACCGGCCGCCGGAATCCTGGAGATACAGCTGATGATCGTCAAGATACGCTCCATTGCATTCCGGCGGCAGCGGGGCTTCGGAAAACCAGTGGATGCGCGCACGATGGTGCTCTGCAAGCCGCCGGACCACGGGATCGTCGCGATTGTAGATGGCCACCTGTTCGGGGCTCTGGGCGGCAAACAGAAACTCTTTGTCGAGCACGTAATCCTCGAAACGCGAATAGTAATCGAGATGGTCGTGCATGATGTTGGTCAGAATCGCGACCCCCGGATCGAGAGCAGGCGTCGGGTCATCCGCTTTGCCGGTACACCGCAGGTCGCCGAGCTGGAACGAAGAAAGCTCCAGCACCACCGGCTCCTCACCGCGCAGCCGGTCGAGAAAGCCGAGCGGCGAAGTCGTGATATTGCCGCCGAGCTGCGTATCGGGATGGTCGCGGCGGAGCCCGTGCGCGATAGCCGAGGCGACGGTGGACTTGCCTTTGCTGCCGGTGACGGCGATCGTCGGATTGGAGGCGAAGCGGAGGAACAGCGAAATATCGGTCTCAACGCGGGCGGCAAGCGCGAGATAGTGCGAACTGCGCGGCACGCCCGGGTTCTTGATCACGAGATCGGCGTTGATAAAGTCCTCGTTTTCGTGCCGTCCGAGGACCGCTCGATAGCTGGTTCCGGCTAACTGCTCCAGTGATGGAGCGAGCACCTGTTCGTCGCGAAGGTCTGTGACGGTGACCTCGGCGCCGTGGGCCGCGAGGTATCGTGCGGCCGCCAGCCCCCCGCCGTGCAGGCCAAGGCCCATCACCGTCGCCCGCATCCCGTTGAGGTCGGCCGGCGCCTGCAGCCTCATTGAACCGGCTCCGGTTCGGCGATCGGCTCGGTGACGAGGTTCTCAATTCTGTAGATCACCCAATCCACCCGGTCGCGCCGCAGGTAAAGCCGGTCCTGATGGCGATAGCCCTCGATCTCCGGCGCGCGTCCCGGTGCCGGGGCGAGCTCCTGCTCGCCGTTGCCGGTGTCGGGCTCCGCTTCGCCGGGCTCCGCTTCGCCGGGATCGGCTTCGCCCGGCTCCCCGGTGTCGGCAACGTACCAGCGCTCATAGCGGGCGATGAAGCGCTGCTCTTCCTCCGGCTCGATGTCCTCCACGTCCAGGTGTTCGATCTCGAGCTCGGCGATTCCGAATAACATCTCGCCGGGCTCAATCTCGGGCATGCCTTGATCGCGCCACTCCTGAGCGTTGAGGAAGCCCTCGCGATGCTCCATAGCCAGCCGCACCCGGCTTCCGACGTACATCCGCATCACCTGATCGACCTCCTGCCGGCCGGCGCCATCGACTACCGCTTCCTGCATCGTCTCGTGGTCAAGGGTGTTGATGCTTTCGTAGAATGCGCGGACTACCTCTTCGGGGGCATAGCCGGAAATACTGCGTGGTTGCAGCTGCTGATAGATGATGTTACCCGCAACCCCACCGACCAACGCGATCACCAAAGCCGAAACTAACAGCCGGAAACCGTTGCGTCGCAGATAACCGGCGCGATGGTAACTGCGCTCGAAGCGCTTCTCCCGCCGTTCGGCCTCGCGGACCAGACGTTCGTGGTCCCCATCGATACCGCTGACGTATAACCCTGCGGTGCGCAGGTCTTCCAACAGGTGTGGCCAGAGCTCAATCTCCGCCGCGGCCGTGCGCTCGGGAGAAAGCGAAGCCGTCAGGGCCTCAGCCAATCTGGGCTTCAACTCGGGGCAAACGACCAGTGGTTCGGTCGGAGGACGGTCGCGCATCCGCTCGCGTAGCTCCTCGAGCGTCGTCCCGCCGTAGGGATAGCGTCCGACCGCTACGGTGTAGGTGAGCGCTGCGAGCGCGAAGTCGAGCGCCTTTTCGCCCTCATAGTCGGGATGGTTGAAACGGTCGACCATCTCCAACGTGCGCTCCCGCGGCACGGACTCACAGATGGTGTCGACCAACTGCCGGGGCAGCAGCAACACGCCGCCGTCCTCGAGGAACCACACCCCAAAGGTGGTGATCCGCGGCAACGCGAAGCCGTTATGGGTGGCGGTAGTAAGCGCCCGTGCCAATCGGTTCAGGTAGCCGAGCGCCTGCTCGCCGGAGCTGGAGTGCAGGATTTCGTGCAAGGTCACGGCCTTCAGATCCGGGCCGTAGAGGCAAAACGCGCCCTCGTGTTCAGTGAAGCCGAGCGGGCGCCACTCCTCGACCTCTTCTCCGCGCACAATCCATGCCGGCGTGCGGGCCACTTGAACGAGACGTGTGCGTGCAAAGCCTGTGGCCGAGAGGCCCAGATCGAGCGCCAGATAGGTGCGCTCGTCGTCGCGCAATCTAACCAGCATATCGGCAACCGCTCCGGCGAACTGCATAGATCCTAGTATTCCACGTCTGTTGAGCGCTCGTCAAACACCTCGGCACTGAACCGAAACAGATCGGCTTCGGGTCGCTGCCAGCAGTCCGGCTTGAGCCCGGCTTTGAGGCACACGTGCTCGAGAAACTCGTCCGCGGACCATTCCCGGTCGGCGGCTACCTGCGGCAGTAAAACCCCGCTGCGCTGTTTGTAGCGAATGCACAGCCCATCCCGTCCGAGCCTGATCGAGCTCGGATCTTTCGGCTCCGGGATGCGCTCGAGCGGTGAGATCACCGAGACCTCGATTCTGATCCGCGCTAGCTCGTCCGGTTGGACGGGATCAAAGCGATAATCGATCGTCGCTGCCTGACGCGCGGCCTGCTCGACGGTCCGCCAGAGCGGGACGGTGCTCTCGAGCGTGCCGATGCACCCGCGCAGCTGTCCTTCGCGCTTAAGCGTAACGAAGGCACCTCCCGGGCGCTCCAACTCGCACGGGATCTCCGCCGCCGCAAAAGGGCCGTTCTCCACCTCCGCCCGAAGCGCTTCACGCGCTACCCACAGCAGGGTGTGACCGGCTACCTCGGTCAGTTGATCGTAATCTGATTCCTTCACGAACTCTCCTCATCCCCCGGCCTGCGGAGCCGTTGCAGTCGTTCCTGATCGAGCTCAACCTCAATCGTCTTCTCATGGTACGGAATGACGCGACCCTTCGGGCCGTCTTTTGCTCTGCGCAGATTCTTCACCTGCGTGTATTGGATTAAGGCACGCCCTTCGGCCTTGGCTTTGCTGTGAGCTAACGCGACGTTCCCGGCGTCCAGGAGCGTTTCAAGCGGAACGCTCTTCCCTTTGGGAACCTTTACGAACACATAAGGGCCGGGACGATCGCGAACGTGTAGCCAGAGATCGTTGCCGCGCACGTGTCTCCGCAGCAGCTCGTCGTTTTCCGTCGCTGTGCGGCCGAGATAGAGCTGCAGTTTTCCGGAGTGGAACTGCAGGCCCGGGAGGGTCGCGGCGCGGTTTTCGCTCGCACCGCGTTGACCCCGTTTGCGGGCAGTGCCGATCAGAGCCTCGAGCTCGTTCGGATCGTCCAGCTGTTCCGCCCGGTGCCGCTGTGCGCGGACGCGTTCGAGCGCGGCGGCGGTTTCACTGAGCTCCTGCTCGGCGGCTTCGCGGGCAGCGCGTGCCTTCTTGTATCTGCGGTAGTAGCGCTCGGCGTTATCACTGCCGCTGAGTGTGGGGTCGAGCTGAATCTCGAGAAGCTCGCTCGGATCGTAGGGGTTCTCGGCTTCGAGCCAGCCGCTTCCGGGGTCAATGCGGTGCAGCGCCGTCATAATCGCGTCGGCAATCACCTTATAGCGGCCGCTGTGTTCCCCTTCGCGGCCGCGCCGTTCCAGCTCTTCGAGACGACGACGCAATGTCGCCTCGCGAGAGGCGAGCGCTTTGTCGGCGTCACGGCGCAGCCGCGCAAGATGCTCCTCGCGCTCGCGAGACGCGTACTGCGCTTCAATCGCGGCACTGACCGGATACCGATCGTCGCCGGTGGAAACTGCTTGTTCAAGAAAAGCGCGTACCTCGAGCGCTTCCGCCTTTCGCACGGCCTCCTCGCCGGGTGGCGGCGGCGAAAACACGCTGCCGCTTACCTCGCCGCGTTTGGGACGCCGGTACATGGCGTCGATGATCGTCCCCTCAGCGTCAGTGAGGATCACGTTTGCCGAGCCACCCCACAAGCGAGTCCAAAGCTGATACTGCTCCCCGGCTCGAGAGACCCCGAAACGGATGATCCGGTCACGATGGACGTGCTCGACCTCGGTGATCGTCCCTCCGCGCAGCCGCGACTGCAGTAGCTGCTGGAATCGTTGCGGAGTCCTGGGCTTGCTAAAACCGGCCGTCGTGCGATGCACCCGCGTCTTACCCTGTTCCATTACGATCAGTAGCGTTAGCGCCTCGCGTCGCTGATAGAGCTCCAGCGTGAGCTGAGAGAATCGAGGCTGGGCAATGCGCTGTACTCGTGCCCCTACCAGGCTCAGCTCGTCGAGCACGAGATCTATCTCACGCCAATTTAGTGACATGCTGCTTTGCGTTCTGATGCGGTGTGCGCTTCCAGTGTAAGACCTAGTCGCGGCTCTTGTCCAGGACGGCGTGAAGCTCCGCTGCGAGATAGAACGAGCCGGTAACGAGGGCCGGATCGCCGTAACTCCGGACCCGCGCCCAGGCGCTCTCGGCCTCCGGACACAGCTCGACTCTCGGATGCACCGTTCGGAATGCTGCGGCCAGCTCCTCGAGATCGCTCGGTTTGAACTGTCCCGGACGCGAGATAATTACGCGCTCGAACGCGCCGGCAATACCGGCTGCCATGCCTCGGTAGTCCTTGCCGCGCACCGCGCCGAACACCAGCGTGCGCGGGGCTTCGAACAGCCTGCAGAACTCCGACGTTACCGCTTCCACCGAGGCCGGAGTATGCGCTCCGTCGATCATGACCGGAGGGACGGTCGCCGTCAGCTCGCCGCGGGCAGGGAGCCATGCGGCCGAAAGCCCGCTCTCCACAGTCGCCGGCGTGATCTTCGGAAACAGCGAGTAGAGCGCATAAGCGGCAAGGGCTGCGTTCTGCGCCTGGACGCTGCCGGTCAGCCGCAGGTCGGCCGCGAGCTCCGGAAAGCCGTCGATTCGGAGGCGAAGATGCATTCCGTCTGGTGTGAACGAGGTGGCGCACAGCTTCAGAGCTGCTGGCAGCTCGAACAGGGGCGCCTCGAGCTCAGAAGCCCGAGTACGAATGACATCGATCACCTCGGGGTATTGGGCCGAGGAGAAAACCGGCGTCTTCGCCTTGATGATGCCGGCCTTCTCGGCTGCAATCTGTTCCAGGCGGTCGCCTAGGTACTCCACGTGCTCACGCTCGATCCGGGTAAGCACACAGGCCTGTGGTTGAAGCACATTGGTTGCGTCCAGACGCCCACCCAGTCCGGTTTCGACGACCGCCCAGTCGCATCCGCTTTCATGAAAAACGAGGAAGGCGAGCAGGGTCAGAAGCTCAAAGGTTGTCGGGCGCTCGGTGTTCGAATCCGGATAGGTCGTCTCGACGTATCGGCGGATCGCGGCGAAAGCCTTCTGCAGGACGGCATCGGAGGCATAGCTGTCGTCGACCGCGATCCGCTCGCGGTAATCTCTGACATGAGGCGAGGTGTAGAACCCCACCCGATGGCCGAGAGAGCGCAGTACGCTCGCCATAAAGGCGCCGGTGGACCCTTTGCCTTTGGACCCGGCGATATGGATGGACCGAAACCGGTCCTGGGGATTCCCGAACGCGCTGAGCAGCTCACGCATGCGTTCAAGTCGCATCGGCGTTCGTGCAGCCCCTGCATCGCGTTCCAGATTGGTGAAGCTCTCGAAATACGCGAAGCCGTCATCGACGGCCCGCGAGAGTTGGTCGCTCATGGTACAATACTCGGCCTTCCCGACTTTGGAGCGCGGGTCACAGCGTTTCGTCACGCCGCTTCAGTGCTTCGGCGTGACTGAAGAAGCCTTCGTACTCGGCAAGGGCGATCACGTGGTCCTTCAGATCTCGGTATCCGCGCGGGGTCACGTGTATCACCGAGGAGTACTTGCTGAAGTCACGGACCGAGACCGCCGAGTAGGTTCGAGCGGTGCCCCCGGTCGGCAGAACCGCGTTCGGGCCGGTGACGTAGTTCGCAGCGCTGAAGGGGGTGTCCTCCCCAAGGAGCACCTCTCCGGCGTTGCGGATCAACGACAGCGTTTCCCACGGCGCGGCTGTCTGCAGCTGCAGGTGCTCCGGCGCGAACCGGTTCACGATTTCAGCCGCGTGTTCAATCGATTCGGCGAGGATAACCCCGCCGTAACCGCTGAGCACGTCATGCAGGTACGAGTTGCGGGGCTCGGGAACGCGACTGACCAACTCGGGGATCAACTCGACGACAGCCTCCGCAATTGCGGTGCTCGGTGTAATCAGCAGAGCCTGCGAGTCGGAACCGTGCTCGGCTTCGATCAGCAGGTCCAGCGCAACGCGCCATGGGTCGGCGTGGCGGTCGGCAAGAATGATCGACTCCGACGGCCCGGCCGGCAGGCCGACATCAACTACGTGATGCAGAAGATGCTTGGCTGCGGCTACGTACATGCTCCCCGGGCCGACGATCTTGACAACCGGCTTGAGACTCTCGGTTCCGTATGCCAGGGCGGCAACCGCGTGCGCGCCGCCTACGCGATAGACCTCATGCACGCCACAGCGTTCGGCTGCGTACAGGCAGGCGGCATCCACCGTTCCATCGGTCGCCGGCGGTGTTGCAACCACAATGCGTTCGACACCGGCTAACCGCGCCGGCACGGCGAGCATATAGAGCATCGACGGGAAGCTCCCGCGCCCGCGCGGGACGTAGAGACCGGCCGAATCAATCGGCGTGCTCCGCTCGCCGGCCAGAATCCCGGGACGAACTTCGGTCAACGGGAAGGCATCGCTGCGTTGCTGGGCGTGAAACCGCTCGACGTTCTCTATCGCGTAATCGAGTGCTCGGCGCACCTGCGGCTCCACCTGACCGGCAGCCGTTCTGATCTCTTCCTCGGTGACGCGCACGCCGAGCTCTCTCAGGTCTGCGCCGTCCAGTTCTCTGGTGACCTCGATAAGCGCCCGGTCGCCTTCCTGCCTGACCCGTTCTACGAGTTTCGCAACCTGCGGCGTAACGCGATTGATCTCGATCTCGGAACGAGCAAGCAACCGCCGCTGCTCGTCCTCTGCGAGTTGATTCCAGCGTCTAATCGTCAGTTTCATACCACAGCCTCCGGCGCTTACGGTACTCGCCCGCCCGGGCTTCGTCAACGGAGCGTGCGCGGCCTGCCCGCCGGACGACGCCGGCATGGTACCAGCGAGTGCCGGCGGACGGGCCGGCTGGGTGCTCGCGCGGTCGCAGTCGTTATTGCCTTTTTTCGCTCTGTGCGTTAGGTTTTTGCGGACACCCGATACCGGGGTTGATACGCTCTATCGTCCCGGCAAACCGAAACAGGAAGGCAGCTATGGTCATTAAGCCGATGATTCGCAATAACATCTGTATGAACGCGCATCCGGTCGGGTGCGGTGAGCATGTCCGCCGGCAGATCGAGTATGTGAGGCAAGCCGGCTCAATCGACGGCCCGAAGCGTGTGCTGGTGATTGGCGGCTCAACCGGGTACGGGTTGGCTTCCCGAATTGTGGCCGCTTTCGGTTGCGAGGCGGCCACGGTAAGCGTTGCGTTCGAGAAGGAAGGAACATCCAAGCGGACCGCAACCGCCGGGTGGTACAACACGCTGGCGTTTGATGAGTTTGCGGGCGAGTCCGGGTTGCGCTCAATCTCGCTCAACGGGGATGCGTTTTCGCACGAGATGAAGCAGCAGGTCATAGAGGCTGTGCGTGAGCATCTCGGTCAGGTCGATCTCGTGATCTACAGCCTTGCAAGCCCGGTGCGCACCGATCCGGACACCGGAACGCTGTATCGCTCCGCACTGAAGCCGATCGGCAAGCCGTTTACCGGCCGGTCGCTTGATCTCATGAAGGGTGAGATCGGAGAAGTGCATCTTGAGCCTGCAAGCGAGGAAGAGATCGAGGGCACCGTGAAGGTCATGGGCGGGGAAGACTGGACGCTCTGGATCGAGGCGCTCGAACAGGCCGGCGTGCTCGCAGAGAACCCGCTGACCGTAGCGTACTCGTATATCGGGTCCGAGCTTACCCGTGAGGTCTACCGGGACGGTACCATCGGTCGGGCGAAAGACCATCTCGAGCAGACTGCGAAAGAGCTTCACGGGCGGATGGCCCGGTACGGCGGGCAGGCGTACGTCTCGGTCAACAAGGCGGTGGTCACGCGATCCAGTGCCGTAATACCTGTGGGGCTGTACTTTGTGCTTCTGTCCGGCGTAATGCAGGAAACGGGCCTGGATGAAGGCTGCGTCGAGCAGTGTTATCGATTGTTTTCGGATCGACTGTACAGAGGCGGCGAAATCCCGACCGACGACGAGGGCCGCATTCGGCTCGACGATTGGGAGCTACGCGATGATGTGCAGGCCGAGGTTCGGCGCAGGTGGGAGCTTGTGAGCAACGAGAATATTCACGAGCTCGCCGATCTAGAGGACTATCGCAAACAGTTCCTCCAGATTCACGGTTTCGGATACGACAACGTGGACTACGAGGCGGACGTCACCCCGTAATGAACATGGAAGCTTTTGTCCTCGGGTGCGGCGGGGTGATGCCGCTGCCGGGGCGACATCTCAC
>PUNW01000049.1 GCA_003552665.1 Spirochaetaceae bacterium
CGGGGACGGAGGTCGATCCCGATCCATCCGGCCGGGTCGGCCATGCTCTGCTCGATCTGCCCGATCGCAACATCCGCGGTGAGCTCGGCGACGAGGTAGCCGGTGCCCTCATGCTCAAAGCGCGCGCCCTCCCCGTCCACCTCCACGGCCGCCATCGCATGACCGTACTCGTGCGAAACCATCAGAATTGCGTCGTAGCCGAGGTGATGCAGCAGCGCGACGTAGACGATCGCGAGGCTGTCACAGTCGCCGCTTCCGCTCACAAGGCTCGAGAGCGGGGGCTGCACGTCGGCGTCGCCGCCCACTCTGCGATAGGCAAAATCCTGCAGCCACGAAAGGAGCGCACGCGGGACCTCCTCGCCACGGATGCCCTCGCGGCCGAAGTAGCGAAGCAGCTCGGGCACCAGCGGCGCAAGCCGCTGGTAGTTATCGCGGTAGATTGCGCGATAGAACCGCCGCCAGGCGTCGCGCCAGAGCCCGTCCTGCTGCGTCGGCGCGTACCAGGCGTGCAGAACGCGAGCCTCGCGCTCAATCACAACCTGCGAGGCCTCTACCTCGCCTTCGTCCACCGGCAGCGGTAGCTCGTAGCCGTCCTCGCCGATAGGAATCTTAGCTTCCTGCCGGTCGGGCGGCGGGTAGGGATAGTAGAATTGGCTGATGGGGCCGGGCTCGAGCCGCGCGCGCCGGCCGGGAGCAAACGAGTCAAGCGCCGAGAGCAGTGTGTCGTGGTAGCGCTCGTAGTCCTGCTGCGGGGCAAAGCCCCCCACCGCGTACGCGGTCTCGTCATTGCTCCAGAACACCCAGTACCCCCGCGCCGGGATGCGGCCTGCGGTGTAGCTCCAGTCGGCGAGCACCGCTTCACGGCCCAGGTATTCGAACTCGGCGCGGTTTCCATCGGCGCGGAAGCGGCCCTCAAAGTGGTCGGCAAGCTCAGTGGGAGCTGCGGGGGTCGCGGGCGCCTCGTCGCCCCCTTCGTCGTCCTCGGCCGGGAACGCAAACACCTGCAGCACCGCCCGGCGCTCGGGGTCGGCGAAACTCACATCGGCGAGATTTTCGGTATCCACGGTGCCCCAGCGCTCGGGGAGATCCACCCAGTAATCAAACGGCTCGTTGTAAAGCGGAAGCGCCGCCGCCCGCGGAGCCTGCCCGCCCAGGAGCGCCGCGAACGCCATCACCACAAGACCGCACGCCGTACGCCGCAGCGCTCCATTACCCATAATCCGGCGAATTAACATACGTCTCATTGAATCACGCTTGTCATCTTCAGGCAAGTTCGGCTATAGTCCGACCCGCGAGCATGCTCATGAAAATGTCGACTGCCCGGGTCAGATTTCGCTACACCCTGTTTGCCGCGATCACGGCTCTGGCCGTGGTCGTGATGCTCGCCGGGCGCACCTGGTGGAAGCCGGCGGTGATGCCGGCCACTACGGTTGCCTCGCTCAGCTTCCTTGCAGCCGCAGCGGCTGCCGGCGCTTTCGGTAGCCGCTACGGGCGTCTGGTCCTCGTCGGCCTCGCGTTCTGCGCGCTGGGTGATCTCGTCGGTCCGCAGGATTTCTACCTCGGCATGTACGCCTTCCTGATCGCGCATGTTGCTTTCATCCCCGCGTTTCTCACGCGCGCGCGGACTGCCCCGGCCGGCGGGCGTCAGGTGGCCGGCGCGCTCCTGGTTACCGCAGCGGTCACCGTAGCGCTTGCGGTGTTCTGGCTCGGGCCGCACCTGCCCGCCGAGCACAGGCTCAGCGTGCTGGTCTACGTCGGGGTTTTGGCAGCGATGGTGGTCGCCGCGTTCGCAGTCAGGCTGGATGAACCCAGCCCGCGCCTCGCCGCCGCCGGCGCCGTCGTGTTCTATATCTCCGATATCTTCATCGCCAACTGGGAGTATGTCGTAACCGAATCCTGGAATGCCTATCTGGCATATCCGCTCTACTACACAGCCTGCCTGCTCCTGGCGGCATCGGTCACTGAAGGCCGCCGCCGAGCTTCGGGCAACCGGCGCGCGGGAGGCGCCTCATGATATGACGATTCTGGAAGCCGTGGTGCTCGGGGCCGTGCAGGGCGTGTTCATGTTCTTCCCGGTGAGCTCGACGAGTCACCTGGTGATGGCGCAGCGCTGGATGATCGCGAACGGGTCATTGATTCCGCGTCCCGAGACCGCGGAGATGATTCTGTTCGATCTGGTCGTGCACCTGGGCACACTGGTATCGATCGCGCTGGTCTTCCGCCCGCGGCTTATCGGTTTTCTCACCCGCGTGAGGCGCGACCTCAACCCACAGGCCGCCACCCGCGACCGAGTCTTTCTCAGGCTTGCGCTTCTCAGCCTTGTTACGGTAGCGGTAACCGGCCTCATCGGCCTCCCGGTTCGCGCCTACGCGGCAGCATTCTTCGGTCAGCCGCTTGTGCTCAGCATCACGCTGGCGGTCACCGGGCTGCTGTTGTACTTCACCGACGTCACCGGCCCGCGGCCGCGCGGTCTGCGGCAGCTCACCGTCTGGGTGGCGCTCGCGATTGGGATTGCCCAGGGGCTCGCGCTGCTGCCGGGCTTGAGCCGCAGCGGCCTTACCATCAGCGTTGCGCTGTTTCTGGGCCTCAAGCGCCGCTGGGCCGCCGAGTACAGCTTCTTCGTCGCGTTCCCGACGATCATCGCCGCCGCAGCGGTACAGGCCGTCCTTGCGCTGCGCGGCGCCGAGCTGGGGGCGGTAAGCCCGGCGGCGATGCTGACCGGGTTTCTGGTGGCAGCCGTCGTCGGCGTCTTCGCGCTCAAGATCGTGATCTCCCTGCTCTATCAGGCTCGCTTTCGATTCTTCTCGTACTACGTCTGGTCGGTCGCCGGAGTGACCGCCGCGTTGCACCTCTTCGGCCTGTAGCCGCGCCCGCGGGGGCGGGCCGCCGCGCGAGTATCGGCACCGCTGCGAGCCGCAGCGCGGTCACCGCGGGCCCCGCAGTCACCGCGGGCCTGCAGCGCGAGGTTTCCGCGCGGGCCGTCCTGCCTCCGGCACGGGCGGCGCGATGGTCCGCAGCGCGGTCACCGCTCGCCGCGGCGCGACCGGCCGCCCGCGCAATTGCCGCCCGCACGGCTTTCGTGCTACACCAAACGCATGGAGATGCAGGTGACCCCCGCGCCGGTCGGCGGCACGATCCGTGTTCCCGCTTCCAAGTCGCATACTATTCGGGCGCTGCTGATCGCGGCCCTGGCCGAGGGCCAAAGCCGCATAGAAAGCCCGCTTGATTCGCATGACACCGCCTCATGCGCGGCGGCCGTCCGCCTCCTGGGAGCCGAGGTCGCCGAAGAGCGCGACAACGACGGACGCCTGCAGGCCCTCAGCGTTACCGGCGTCGGCGGCCGCCCCGCCGCGCCGGAAGACGTGATCGATGTCGGAAACTCCGGCACCACGCTGTACCTGGCGCTCGGCACCGCCGCGCTCTCGGAGGGCTGGACGGTCTTCACCGGCGATGAGCAGATCAGGCGACGTTCGGCTGCCAATCTGCTGCAGGCGCTCGGCGACCTGGGCGCCGATGCGTTCTCCACGCGCGGCAACGGCTGCGCACCGCTCTGTATCCGCGGGCCGCTTGCCGGCGGGCACACCTCAATCAGCTGCCCCACCAGCCAGTACCTCTCCAGTCTGCTGCTCGCCGCTCCCCTCGGGCAGGGCCGGTCGGAGATCGAGCTCCCGCTGCTGCACGAGAAGCCGTATGCCGAGATGACCCTGAGCTGGCTTGACTCCCAGGGCGTCCGCTACGAGCGCGAGGGTTGGGACCGGTTCAGCATCCCGGGGGGCCAGGCCTACCGGGCCTTTTCGCGCCCCATACCGGCCGATTTCTCCTCGGCGACCTTCTGGGCCGTTGCCGCAGCCATAACCGGCTGCACCCTGACGCTCGCCGGGCTTGACCCTGCAGATCCCCAGGGAGACAAAGCGGTCTTCGATATTCTCGCCGCAATGGGCTGCGAGGTACGCCACCACGCCGGAGCCACCGACGGCGACGGAATCACGATCAGCGGCCCTCCCGCAGCCCCCGCCCATGATGTGCCCCAGGCGCACACCGCGAACGCTGCGCGCCCTCGCGCCGGCGGCACCGCGCGCCCCAAGGCCGGCCACCCGGCGGAGCACGCCGGCAGCCATGGAAAGCACGCAGGTCACCCCGGGATGCGCGCCGGGCATCTGCGCGCGGGGCGCTTCGACCTCAACCCCATCCCCGACGCGCTTCCGGCGCTCGCGGTGGCGGCCTGCTTCGCCGACGGGCCGGTAGAGCTCGCCAATGTGCCCCAGGCGCGCATCAAGGAGACCGACCGCATCAGCGTCATGCGCACCGAGCTCCGGAAGCTCGGTGCTGAGATCGAGGAACGTGAGGACGGGCTCCGCATCCACCCGCGCCGCAGCACAACAGCCCCGGCGCTCACCGGCGCTCGGGTAGACGGGCATGCCGATCACCGCGTGGTGATGGCGCTCGCGGTCGCGGGGCTTGCCGCCGCAGGCGAGACGGTTATCACCGGCGCCGAAGCGGCGGGGGTCACCTACCCCACCTTCTTCGAGACGCTCGCCGCGATCAGACAGACCAAGTGACGCAGACGCACCCGGTGCGAGCACAGTCACACAGTCGCATTAAGGTTGACAGCGCTTACGAGAGCAAAGTATGATCAGTCTGTAATATTTTCGGGATATATCACGGTGACGTCACATCCACCCAGATGCGGGGCGCATAGTGCAAAGCCATTCGGATGAGCTACCCAGATCTCCTGGTACGTCGCCTTCTTGAGCTGCCTCACGCGCGCGCGAATCAGAGGTCACCTAGTCGTATAGCTAAGAGGGGTGTCCCATGCCGATTGCTTCCGCAAAGCAGATGCTGCAAAAAGCCACCGACGGTGCATACGCAGTCGGTGCGTTCAATGTAACAAGTTTCGTTCAGATGCTCGCCGTCGCCGAGGCGGCCGACCAGGCGCGAGCCCCGGTGATCATCCAGACCTCAGTGACTCCTGCTAAGTTCTACGGGCCGGAGGTAATCGCCGCGGCCTGCCGCAGCCTGGCGGAGCGCGTGACGGTGCCGGTTTGTCTGCATCTCGATCACTGTACAGATCTTGATTTCTGTAAACGCTGTGCCGATGCGGGGTATACCAACATCATGATTGACGGTTCCGGCTTTGAGTTTGACGAGAACGTGCGCGTGACCCGAGAGATCGTGGAATACTGTCATTCCCGCGGTGATATCTCGGTCGAGGGGGAGCTCGGAACCGTAACCGGCGTCGAGGACGAGATTGTGGTCAGCGAGGATTCGAGCGCACTGTGCCCCGTGGACAAAGCTGTGGAGTTTGTCGAACGAACGGGAGTCGATCTGTTTGCGCCGGCGATCGGGACTGCCCATGGAGTCTACGCCACCCCTACCCCGAATATCGACTATGACCGACTCGGACTGATCGTCGAGCTGGTGCACGGCATGGAACAGAAAACTCCGGTCGTGATCCACGGCGGAACCGGCTTGGGCAACGAGGTGGTGCGGCGGTTGATTGAGCTCGGTGGTGCAAAGTTCAATGTCTCCACCGATTTGAAGCACCTGCTTCTCGACACCACGGCACAGTACCTTGAGGCGAACCGCACGGAGTATAATCCGGGCAAGCTCGACAAAGCGGTGAAGAACGCGCACCTGGAGCGCGTCACCGATTGGATGGAACTGCTTGGTTCTGCGGGAAAGGCGTAAGGAGACGCATAATGCTCAAGGCGCTTTTTTTCGACATGGACGGCGTGATTGTGGATACCGAACGCGACGGCCATCGCGTTGCGTTCAACAAGACGTTTGAGGATTTCGGGTTACCCCACCGCTGGGATCCGGAGCTGTACCACTCCCTGCTGCAGGTGGCCGGCGGCAAAGAGCGGATGCGCCATTTCTTCAGGAACATTGCCGATCCCGCGACTCTCCCGCCCGAGCACGACGATGATGAGTTCATCGCGAAGCTTCACAAACACAAGACCAACCGTTTTATTGAGTTGCTGGAAGCGGGGAGCTTGCCGCTGCGGCCGGGTGTTCTGCGCTTTATGCGGGAGGCGCAGGATCGGGGCTTACAGCTTCTGATTTGCACCACCTCAAACGAGCGCGCGGCGGGCGCAATCGTGAACACAATGCTCTCAGACATCACGTTCCAGGCAATCCTCGCCGGCGACATAGTCTCGAAGAAGAAACCTGACCCGGAAATCTACCATCTTGCGTTGGAGAGGGCCGGTTGCAGCGCCGCGGAAGCCCTTGTGATCGAAGACTCCCACAACGGCGTGTTGGCTGCCAAAGCTGCGGGGATCCCGGTCCTGGCAACCTACAACCAGTATACCGAACAGGAAGA
>PUNW01000145.1 GCA_003552665.1 Spirochaetaceae bacterium
CCGTCGGCCGCCGCGGAGGTCCGGGAGGTCAAATTCCTGAGCTTACCGATTTCATCCAGACCGATGCCGCGATCAATCCCGGGAACTCAGGCGGCGCCCTGGTGGACATGAACGGAGAAGTTGTGGGCATCAATACCTGGATAGCAGGAACCCAAACCGGCGGGAATGTGGGTCTCGGTTTTGCTATTCCAATCAACACCGCTGCCGATGCAGTGACGCAGCTGCTCGAAGAAGGCGAGATCCAGTACGGATGGCTCGGAGTGAGCATCACCGACGCCGACGCGGATGCACATCGCCCGCTGGTGGAAGATCTCGGCATTGCCGATGAAGAAGGTTCGCTGATACTGCAGGTTTATCAGGACGGGCCCGGAGCTGATGCCGGATTACGCCCCGGAGACTTCGTAACTGAAGTCGACGGACAGCCGATAGAAGACACCGTCGAGCTTCAGCGTGCTATCGGCATGCTCGGACCGGGCGAGACGGCCGAGTTCCGGGTCGTCCGTGCCGAGGAGGAGCGCAGTGTCACGGTAACGCTCGACCGACGAGCCCCCGAAGACGAGGTGGCTCAGACCGACGCTCTGTGGCCGGGCCTCGTGGCGTGGCCGCTTACCGACGATGTGCGCGACCAGGCCGATGTGAACGCCGGTACCGACGGCGTCGTGATCGTCGAGGTGCTGCGCGATAGCGTAGCCGCAGCCGCCGGATTAAGACCGGGAGATGTGGTTACGGAAATCAACGGAACCTCGATCAGCGATGCCGGCGAGTTCTATACCGAAATCGCCGATGCCCCCCGACAGATCGGGCTCGAGCTGCTGCGCAACGGCCGCGAGCTTTCGGTGGTGTTTCCGGCTCTGTAAGGGTGGCGATGCGCGTCGGCCTGATCGTCTGTGACTCGCTGCGGGAAGTGCTGCCGGCAGAGATCCGTTCCTACGATGCATTGTTTTATGAACTTCTGATCAAGCACGAGCCGTCGTTACGGCTTCTACTGTACGATCCGCAGGTAGGTCAATGGCCGGCGCGCACCGGCGAATGCGAGCGCTATATCATAACCGGCAGCCGGGCAGGAGCCAACGATCCCATGCCGTGGATCGCCCGTCTCGAGGACTGGATACGCCGAACCGTAGCGGCCGAGCGGCCGCTGGTCGGCATTTGTTTCGGTCACCAGATCATCGCGCGCGCCCTCGGCGGCACGGTGGTGCGCTCAGCCGCGGGGTGGGGTGTCGGCGTGCATCGTCATCAGGTCGCGGCGCCGAGTCTCGCTTCCGCGTTGGAGAAACCCGAACTGAGTCTCCTCTACAGTCACCGCGACCAGGTTGCTGAGCTTCCACCGGCCGCTTCCCGCCTGGCCGGGAACGGGTTCTGTCCGAACGGCGCTTTTGAGCTCGGCCGGCGGGTTCTCTGTTTTCAGGGACATCCCGAGTTCACGGCTGGAGTCGCGCGCTACATGTTGCGGCATGCTTACGAGGACATGCCCAATCGGATCCGGCAGATGGCTTGGGAATCGCTCCGCATCCCCACCGACCGTCACGCAGTGGCGCGGTTCATGCTGGAACATAGCGCGTGACACAGCGTAGCATAACCGGCCGGCGCGCACGTAACGGGCCCGAGCCGACTGCACCGCACCGCGGCTCAGTACCTTCGCCGGCGGTACCTTCGCTGGCACCACGGCCCGCTTCCGGCGTTCTCACACAACCGGTTGTGGGCGCCGCCAGGCACCGTCAGCCTCGAGCGCGGCCGCAAGCTGTAACAGCAACAGATCCTGTCCTTGGGCAGCGCTCGCCTGTACGCCGACCGGCAGCCCGTCGGGGGTTGCATACACCGGTAGCGAAATCGCCGGCTGCCCGGTCATATTGGCCGGCGGCGTGAACGGCATCAACGCGAACACGCGCAGCGCAAGGCGCTCGACGAACCCCGGCCGGGCAAGTCCCCTGCCCATCGGAGTGCGCGTCAAAGACTCGATGCTCATCTGTTCTCGCAGGCTCGTGGTGAGGGCACCGATATGCGGCGGCGGCGTCGCAATCACCGGTGTCAGCAACACGTCATACCGCTCGTGAAAGGCCGCCATCTGTGCCGCAAGCCGCCGCCAGCCGCGCCGCGCCTCCACATACAGCTTGGCGGACAATCTGCGGCCGACTTCCCCCAACAGCCGCGTATCCGGCTCCAGGTCACGCGGGGCCGGCCGCCGGCCTAGAAACTCAGCCAGCTCGGCGATGTCGGCCGCCACCTCAGCCGCGACGACCGGCAGGAACAGGTGCGGATACAGCTCAGCGTTATACGGGGTTTCGATCTCCTCGATCAGCACGCTCATCGGCTCCAACAGCGCCGCGGCATGCTGGACCGCCGCCTTACAGGCCTCGTGCGTCGTGTAGCCTAGCGGATGCGAGGTCGCCACTGCCGCGCGCAACTGGCGGGGACGGTGCTGAATGCCGCGAGCGAAGCCCGGCCGTTCCTCACTGCACCCGCCGTGCAACGCGTCAAGAAACGTCGCGGTATCTCGCACTGTCCGACTGACACAGCCCTCGGTCACAATTCCCGACCAGCGCTCCTCGCCGTCAGCTATCGTTCCGCGGGTGGGTTTCAGCCCCACGAGCCCGCAACAGGAGGCCGGAGTGCGGATAGAGCCTCCCCCATCGCTTGCGCTCGCTATCGGAACGATACCAGCCGCGACCGCGGCGGCGGAACCGCCGCTGGCTCCACCGGGGCTGTGCCTGAGGTCGAACGGATTACGGCAGGCGCCGTACGCTCTGCTCTCGGTCACCGGATAGAGCCCCAGCTCAGGGGTGTTGGTCTTTCCGAAGATCACCAGCCCGATGTCGCGCAACCGTCGCCCGTAACGCGAGTCCGAACGCGACAGGTAACCGCTCCACCCTCGGCACCCCGCTCGCAGCGGCATGCCTGCGATCTCGACTCCGATGTCCTTTACGGTGAACGGTATGCCGGCAAGCGGCGGAACGGCAGCCTCCGAACGGCTCCTGTCCAGCCGTGCCGCATCGGCACGGGCCGCGTCATACGCCGTGTAGACCAGCGCGTTCAGTGCCGGGTTAGCCTCCTCAAGGCGATCGGTGGCGCAGTCCAAAAGCTCCACCGCCGAGACCTCCCCCGATCGCCAGAGCTCGACAAGCGCCGTTGCATCCAACTCGCGGTACTCACTAAGATTCATTACCGCCGTATTTCCTCTCGATCGCTATAGAACGCCTCTTCAAGCTGCCGGACGCCCTTGATCTGCCTGCGCAACCACCTGAGCTTGATCGCTACCCGCTCGTTGGGAGGCAACCGCCATTGTATCGATGACCCTCGCAACCGCCGCAGGATCCCGCTCATCGTCACCGCTGCCGCTACCGAGATATTGAAGCTCTCGACAAAACCGTACATTGGAATGCGCAGCTGATCGTCGGCAGCCTCGAGTAGCGGCTCACTGAGCCCGTCGAGCTCATTGCCGAAGCATAAGGCGATTCGGCCGCGTTCAAGCGGTAAGGAATCGGGAGTCCAGGCCTCGCGATGCGGGGTAGTGGCCACAATGCGATACCCTCGTTCGCGCAGGGCGTGCACTGCTTCAAGCGAGTTTGTGGCCCCTCCATAGTCCGGCGTACCCGCAGCGGTATCGTTCACTGTGTCGCGTTCCCGCTTATAGCGAACGAGCTCAACCCACTGGGCGCTTCCCAATGCAACCTGTGGATTGACCCGATAGCGGTTTCGATTCTCGACGATGTGCAGCTCCTGTATCCCGAAACCGTCACACGAGCGCACCACGGCGCTTGCGTTCTGCGGCTGGTAGACGTCTTCAATGAGCACGGTAACGTACCGCGTCCGCTCAGCCAACACCTCGTCCATCCGGGCGCTGCGTTCCGGGGTTACAAACTGCTCCAGGTACTGTAACAGCGCCCGTGCCTCGGTAAGTGATTCAACCGGCTCGATTTTCGTCATGGTTCTCGCGTTTAACCGTACGGGCATCCCGCAGTCTAGTCAAGCAACTTACCCGCGGAGCACCACGAACAGGTACGCGAGATAGGCGCCAACAAGCACCAAACCTTCCGAGCGCACGATCCGCCGTCCGCGGCCGAGGTAGACGAAAGCCAGCACCGCCGCCGGTGCAGCCAGATTCACGACGAGCTCGAACAGTACCGATTCGGTAACGGCAATCGGCGCGGCCACGACCGATACGCCGAGTACCAACACGATGTTGATCACGTTTGAGCCGATCACGTTACCGACCGCCACATCGGTATTGCCTCGCCCGGCTGCGACCAGCGAGGTGACCAGTTCGGGAAGCGAAGTACCGATCGCAACCACGCTCAGGGCTATCACGCGCGGGCTGACCCCAAGGTATTCAGCCGCGGCCACCGCCGAGGTCACAATCAGGCGCCCGCCGAAGACCAGCATCAACACCCCGAGGAGGAGCAGTGCCGGCGCGATCCCCACGCGCTTAACCCGTGGGGAAAGCTCGATCAAGAGCGCATCGGACACCTCTTCGCTCCCGGAGGCGCGCCTGGGCTTAATACCGCGAACGACGTAGGCGCCGAACAGCACTCCCACCCCCAGCAGTAACACACCATCGAACCTCGAAAGGCCTTCGGCGGCGCCCATAGCGGGTACACCGGCATAGATCAGCGCGAACAAGCCGGCTGAGACCGCAACCGAAAACGGGAGATCCAGTCCCGTGGTGCGACGGGCGATGACCAACGGCCGCACCAAAGCGGCACCGCCGATGACCGCCAGGGTGTTGAAGATATTACTGCCGATTACGTTGCCGAGGACCAGTTCCGCGCTGGATGTTATCGCCGCCGAAAGGTTTACTGCCAGCTCGGGTGCCGAGGTGCCGAGCGACACCACCGTCATTCCGATGACAATCTGGGACACCCTAGCACGCCGCGCCAGAGCAACTGCGCCTTCCACCAGCGCTGTGGCCCCGCCGACCAGCAGCGCCACTCCGATCCCCAGAATCAGCGTTTGCAGGAAAAGATACACGGCCTCCCCTAACAGACGGCAGTTCAGGCCTTGCAGCGGTTGCCGCTTTGCGGCTCCCCCTTAGGAAGTGGTGCGAAGCTTGTTGCGCGGTTAGCCGAAAACCGTTGCTACTCAACGATTGACGGCACGCTCGCATGCCTGCCGGACGAGATTCGCCACTCCGTTAGCCCTAAACGGTTCCGGAGTAACCAATTGAGCCGAAGGGCCGCAACAAGCTTCGCACCACTTCCTACAGCTTACAGGAACACTCCCAACCGCGCAAACGCGCCGCCGATGAGAAACGCGGTGGTGGTGGTCAGCACTAGCAGCGCAAGCCCCGCGCGCAAGCCGAACTCCCTGCTCAGAGTCGCCACTACGGCTATGCACGGGACGTAGAACAACCCGACGGTTGCCCCCACAAACATCTGCAACGGCGACAACCCCATCTCGAGCAACGGCAGCACGGTGAGCTCGCGCCGTACCACACCAAGCAGCAGTGGAGCCGCCGCGGCCTCCGGAAGGCCCAGCCAGCCGGTCACCAGCGGCGCGAGCGCTCGTCCCAGTTGGGCGAGTATCCCGGTTTCGTACAGCACCGCCGCCACACCCACTGCCGCGACCATCGGCATCGCCCCGTCGACCAGATAGTGCTTCAGCCGCGCGATGATCTTCTGCAGCATCACACCGGCCTGGGGAACCAGCAGCTCCGGCATCTCGAACACCAGCTGGGAGCGCTCACCCGGTACAAGCCGGTCCATGATCATGCCCGCGGCGATCATGACCGCAAAGGAGAGCGCAAACAGTGCCGGAACAAGCCAGATCGTGGCCTCGGCAAGCAATGCGAACAGGGCACCGGTCTGCGAAATACACGGGACTGCCAGTGAGATCAGAGTCGCCACGATCACGCGCTCTTTGTGTGAGCCCATCGCCCGCGTCGACAAGATTCCGGGAATTGCACAGCCGTACCCGAGCAGGAGCGAGATACTATGTGAACCCCGCAGCCCAATCCGCGCGAGAGCTCCATCGAGCAGCACCGCGAAGCGCGGCAAATAGCCGGAGTCCTCGAGGATACTGATCGCCAGATAGAACGAAAGCACATACGGCAACACCAGGGTGAACGGCCACTCAATCCCCTTGATGAGCAGCCCGTACTCGCCGATCAAGATATTTCGGGCCAGACCGGGGCTGACAGCCTCTGCAACCCCGCGCTCGATGAGCGGAAACAGATATCCGCGCGCAATCGGCAACAGAAGTATCTGGCGCATACCCATCCCGAGACCGACGATAACCGCGAACGACAACGCAAGCACGCCGAATGCCACGGGAAACCCCGGCCACGGCCGTAACAACG
>PUNW01000021.1 GCA_003552665.1 Spirochaetaceae bacterium
GCTCCATCAGCTGTGGGATGGTGCTTTCGAGCCAGCGACCTTTCGGCGGGCGCGCTCGTGGCGTCGACGCTCTTCGATGGCGGTGGCCCACTCACCCAGGGCCACATACACATCGTCGACCTCGTCGGCACCGTATTCAAGTACGTCAACATCTGCGGGCGAGGCCGCATCATACTCTTGACGGTAGACTTCGATTCTGTCGGTGAGTTCTGCGACTCGACGCTGTAGTTCCTCGACAGTGTGGTCCTGGGCGAGCCGGTTGACCCGTCGCCATTCGAAGTAGTCGTCGTTGCGCTCGTATCTGACCGGTCGACCCTCGTGGCGGATGACGATACCGAGTTCGGCGTAAAACGAAAGGTGGGTGCGGGCTGATTCGGCCGAACAGTCGGCTCGGTCGGCGATCTCGGCGGCTGTCATCGGTTCGCGCGCGTGGAGCACCGCTCCGTAGACGCGTTGTTTGGTGTCTTCGTCCTCGAACGGTCGGTCGAAGGGCGGTGGGCCGTCGGGTCGGGTGTTGTCTGCCATACGTTTGTCGACGGGGTTGACGTAGATATTTCTTTGTATGGCCAATATATTTTGGTTAACTCGTTGGTGCTGGGTTTCGATGTATTTCGGGGCTTTCTGGGTCTTCACAGTCGCTGTTTTGGCTCCAAGTCAGTAGGATCGGATACTATTGGTACACTGATAGTCGACAGTGAGTATGGATTCAACAGCCGAGTTTATTCGGTTGACCCGCAAGACACAGGCTCGATTCGAAGCCGAGGAGGTCGACGAGAGCGTGCTCGACGAGGCGATTGCATGGGCGCGGTCGTAGTCGACTGAACACACAAGAGAACCCCATGACTGAGACGACACCGCTACACTCGATGGAACGCAAGCAGCTTCGAACCGAGTCGACACTCGTCGTGACTGTAACATCAGCCGGCGAGTTCCACGACGACGTAACCGATGCGATCACAGCACTCGACACTGGCGAGTCGGCTGACACGACGCCGACGCTGTCGTTTACAAGCTACGATGACCTGTTGTCGACGCTAACGCCGCGTGTTTTGGAGCTTGTCGAGACGATCCGCCGCGAGGAGCCAGCCATGTCCACGAGGAGCTGAGTCGACTGGCCCAGCTGGGGATCGTCTTCTTCGAGGAGGAAGGCCAGCGCAAGCGGCCTGTGGTCTGGTTTGATGAACTGGTGATCTCGCTGCCGTTTGATTCGGAGTCTGGCGACACGGCAACCGCGGCTCCGTGAGCGGCTGCGTGCCGGGTTTTGTTTGCCAACTGGATCACTGATACTCGGAAATCGTTCGATACGGAACGTTGTACTCGATGTCGTCGATCCACGTCGACAGCCACTCGTCGGCTGTCATTCGGTGGTCGACGTATTGTGGTCGGTTCCCCCCACCCCACGTTTCACGAGCGTTTGTCGAGAGATCTGCCGGAGACCAGTCGTACTCTGGGAGTATGCAATGGATGGGACACCCCCACCCCACATTTCACGAGTGTTTCCGACGAACACCCCACTAGGTCCAATCGAGAGTAGCCACTGTCGACCGTACACCCTGATCTGGACGACAGCTTTCTTCCTACCCCCACATTTCACGAGCGTTTCCTTACGACTCTTTTACAAAGCTACTCTCGTGAAATGTGGGGTGAGGGAGGTATTAAACAGACTTACGCTGATGAAGCTCATGAAACTCATGAACCAGTGGTTTTAATAACTGAGTCGACGAGGATTGTAGATAATGGGCTTAGAGAAGTTCACCCCTGATACGACCATCTTTCAAAATGAGAACGTTTTGAGAGACTCATACAAGCCGACTGATCTCGTCTGTCGGGATGACGAACTGGCCCAGTTCCAGTCTGCACTCCGCCCCGTGATCAATGGTGCACAGCCGAAGAACATCTTTCTCTACGGCGACGCTGGCCTAGGAAAGACGCTTGCGACCAAGCTCGTCCTCGACCGCCTTCGCAAAGACCAGCAGGATGTCGACCATCTCAACCTGCATACGGTAAATCTAGTCTGCAAAAGCCTGAGTTCAAGCTATCAGGTGGCTGCCAACCTTGTCAATGAGTTTCGGTCACCTGAAAACCAGATCAAGGCAACAGGCTACCCTGCAGGCATGGTCTACAATATGTTGTGGGACCATCTCGAAGCTCTCGATGCGACGCACTGTCTGATTGTCTTAGACGAGATCGACTCGATTGGCAGAGATGATGATATTCTCTACGAGCTGCCACGTTGTAACGACAATGGCAGTATTGACGACACCTGGGTAGGCGTCATTGGCATCTCGAATGATTTCACCTTTCGTGACAACCTTTCTGCTCGCGTGAAGGATTCACTGTGTGACGAAGAGATCCATTTTGCTCCGTATGACGCCAATCAGCTCCGTCAAATCCTCGAACAGCGTGCCGAACATGCGTTTCATGATGGCGTGCTTGAAGACGATGTGATCCCGCTCTGTGCCGCATTCGCAGGCCAAAAATATGGCAGTGCTCGACAGGCACTCAAGCGACTGTACAAGGCTGGCGATCTCGCTCGTGACGAGGGGGCGTCGGTTGTCACTGAACAGCACATTCGAGCCGCTGACGAACAGGTCGAGAAAAACAAAATACGTGACGAGCTATCGAAGCTCCCGACGCACGAAAAGCTCACCATGTATAGCCTGCTTTCGCTCAACGAGCAGGGCAAGACACCGGCCAAACGGTCACACATTTATGAGACATACGTGGTCGCAGCAAAATCTATCGAGGCCGACGTGGTCTCTGATCGAACGATCCATGACTGCCTCTCGAAACTCACTCTCAAGGGATTCCTAGATGTCGACGAAAAGAATGAGGGACCACATGGTGGGAGCTACTATGAATATTCGCTCAGTATCCGGACTGAATTAGCCCGTGAGGCACTCCAAGAGGATACGCGAACTGACGAACTCTATACGTAGTACTCTGCGGCGTTGGTTTCTGTCGACGGTCGACTGCCGGTCGACTGCGCGCTCGGTGCCGAGTGTCGACGCAGTCGGCACATCGGCCTGCTGCTGGCGCGGTCGTGACCGGGCGTCCGCGAGCGTCGACGGTGAGGTGGGGATCACCTGACTGGTGCGGTAGACCATCCCAACGAGGTCAAGTGTCTGGGCAGGCGTCAAACGTGATAGAGGTCTTTTGGACTGTTGGTGGTGTTAATCGAAGAGTCGACTATGCTGTGGCACTGGGTGAGGAGATTCAGTAATAGATGTCAATTTTATTTATGGTGGTTATGGCTGTGTTTTATTTATTGGTTATCTGAACTTCTAGAGTATTCCGGCATCAATGAATTCTCAAACTGATTCATTGCTTTAACAAAATCTGGATCATTTGCCTGTTCATTAGCATAAGCTTCCGTAAGTTCCCAATCGTCAGAACGCGGACAATGCTGTTCACAACCATCGCAGTAGGTTGTGTGGAACCGCTCAAAAGTCTCATCTAAATCCAAGCCATTCATCAAACCTCCATGTTGGCACCACAGATATTTTGATCCAAATGAAACAATACCTAGCCTTTCACCAACTGGACTTGGATTGTAAGCTAAATGTAAGTGTTCACAATGACGATAGTAATCTTCTGGATCAGCATCAGTTACTGCCTGATGTGCCATTAGATCTAATTCATAATCAAGACTGTCATCGTATTCATTTGATTCTGGCGGGGATTCGAGATCAATATCAAATCCCTGCATCTCAAGTGCTTGTTTGGTAAGGTCCGTCACATTAGTATCTGAACTCGTATCATAGGTTGAATAATCGTATGGGTTCTTTCGCTTTTTTATATCTTCTAAAATTGATTTCGTATCCTCTGATAGCCTCCGGTTTTCGTTATTTTTTACAATATTATAAGCTTCAGTCAAAAATTGGTCTGCCTTTTCTGGTTTGATACTATTATAATAATAAAGCCCAATTGACTTACGGAGGTTGAATTCTGTTTCCCGGTCAGTGATGTAGTCAGCTAACTGTTCGGCTTGTTCAACAATTGAATGTGTTTGGTCAGATATACCTTCAATCGTCTGGATAGACTTTGGTGTCTCTATCTCATCTGGAGATTTGTCAAAGTCCATAGTTTGACGGTTTATATGTAAGAACCTCCGATGTGACAAATAGTCAATTATGGGTGACAAGCATACAGCATACGCATAGTATTCATTAGAATCTAACATTTCTGACAAGGCACTATTGATTTCCGAAATAGCTTCTAATTCACCTACTAGAAGGTCATGTGAAATAGATTCTTGTATGATCTTATTTTCCAGTAAATCAGATTCAATAGTTGATTGGAAAAGGTCGTTTGCGAGCATCTCACTACGCTTTTCGAGAATTACAAAAAGACCACCAACATGCTTATAAATAGTGGCTATCTGTTGATCTGTATCCATATCAAGATCTTTGGCGACAGATTTAGCTTCATTTGCTAACTCTACAATCTCTATTGCGTCTTCTCCATCAGCTAGATTGCGCATCAAAATCTGTATAAATAGAGCTTTTACTGTCGCTTCATCATCATAGTTGGCATTAACAATCTCGGCGATTGATTGTCTTGCGGCATCTTTGTCTCCACTTTCAAATTGTTGTTTAGCTAAAAGAAGAGTATGACCACGATACTGTAGTCGGTCATTTTCTTTTTGTTTTTCCAGCTCAGTAAAATCAGTGGGAGAAAACGCAACACCCTCACCTATGCTTAACGTACGATTCTTGTCACGGTTGATTCTATTTTGAGTTCTATTTACTGCTGTTTCAAGACGATCATAGTTTGTGATCTTTTGCGACCGGGGTATCCGAATTCGGACAGTTTGCTGGCTTCGCCAATTCGGTGTTCTATCACTTAGAATATCCCAAACAAACTCCTGAATTACACGCCAATATATTTCTGATTGATTGTGATCATATATTGAGAGAATAACGGGGATAGGTTGCTTCAAATACTGCTCAAGATGTCTAACTTCTAAATCAGTATATACAGAGTCTGTATCTTTATCAAAACGGTTTGAAGATTTTAGTTGAATAAAGAAGTGATCTCCCTCAACATTTTGATAACTATCTTTCCCATCCGTTTCTGTCAAATTGACTGTGAAATCAAGTCCAAAATCATTCTCTAAAGGATTAACAACATACTTAGCCAATTTAGCGGTTAATATTCCCTCTCCAATTTGGTCAATTTCTTGTTGTTCAGTACGCTTTGTCATGGATTAGCTATATTACGGCTATCTTAGTATTGTCTTGATCAAAATAATCAAATTACACCAGTACTGTATTACAAATTGAATATATTATAGATAACTAAAGATCGTATTTAAGAGTATCGCCGTTTTCCAGTTTGGGGTCAAGATCACGTATACGGCAAAACAGATCCCAATTATTACTCACTACCCACAACCGCATCCAACAACACTTATCCCCGCCTGTCGACTCCCAAAATTCATGAGCGAAATCGCTGTTATCCTGCCGGACGGCACGGAACTCGCCGTTCCGGAGGGATCGACGCTACAGGACGTGGCCTACGAAATCGGCCCTGGACTCGGCAAGGACACGGTCGCCGGCAAGATCGAAGGCGAACTCGTCGACAAAGCCACCCCGGTCTCGGATGGCGACCGCATCGAGATCGTCACCGACCAGAGCGACGAGTATCTCGACGTGCTCCGGCACTCGGCGGCCCACGTCTTCGCCCAGGCACTCCAGCGACTCTATGACGAGGCCAAACTCACCATCGGCCCCTGGACTGACGAGGGCTTTTATTACGATATCACGGGCGTCGACCTCGACGAAGACGATCTGGAAGCCATCGAAGCCGAAATGCAAGAGATCGTCGACGAAGACTACGACATCGAACGCGTGATCTACGACCGCGAGGAAGCCATCGCCAAATACGAGGGCGAAAACGAGTACAAACTCGACATCCTCGATGACGAGGCCGCCGACTCTGAGGAAATCTCCTTTTACGAGCAGGCCGAATTTGAGGATCTCTGCCGTGGCCCACACGTCGACTCTACGGGCAAAATCGGCGCGTTCAAACTCCTCAACATTTCTGCCTCCTACTGGCGCGGCGACGAAGAAAACGATACGCTCACCCGCGTTCACGGCACGGCGTTCGAAAAGCAGTCCCAACTCGACGAGTTCCTCAATATGCGCGAAGAGGCCAAAGAACGGGACCACCGCAAACTCGGCCAAGAACTCGACTTGTTCTCCATTCCTGATGTCACC
>PUNW01000025.1 GCA_003552665.1 Spirochaetaceae bacterium
ACTGCGCCATGCGGTGACAGCCCTGACGGTGCTCAGCGACGCCTACCCGGACCGGGTGGTTTCGCTGCGTACCATCGCGGCGGCGGAGCGCATATCGGAGAAGTACCTCGAGCCGCTTTTCCTGCAGCTGCGGACGAGCGAGCTCGTCACCAGTGTGCGGGGCAAGCACGGCGGTTACAAGCTGCGGCGTGCGCCCGGGGACCTGAGCCTATACGCGGTTGCCGAGGCGGTCGGAGAGCTGCCGGGCAGGCGCGGGAGGAAACCGGCAGTCGATGAGCACAGCGCGGGCAATGCCATTTGGGATGAGCTGCAACGCGTTATCGAGCGCTATCTGGAGTCTGTAACGCTGGTGGAAGCGCGTGCGCTGCGAAACTCTGGTCGCGCTGCCGGAAGTTATCGAATCTGAAGGAGTGGATAGGTATGGCGGCAATGGAATCTATCGCACAGCTGGTGGGTGGCACCCCGCTGTTGAAGCTTCGGCGTCTGACCCACGGATGCCTCGGCGAGGTTTACGTCAAGATGGAGTCGCACAACCCCTTGAGCAGCGTCAAGGATCGAATCGGACTGGCGATGATCGAAGCGGCCGAGCAGACCGGCGAGCTCAAGCCGGGTGGGACGATCGTAGAGGCAACGAGCGGTAACACCGGTATCGCGCTCGCGTATCTGGGCGCCGCGCGGGGCTACCGTGTGATGCTCACGATGCCCGACACCATGAGTATCGAGCGCCGCCGCTTGCTTGCCGCGCTCGGAGCGGAGCTCGTGTTGACGCCCGGGCCGGACGGAATGCCGGGGTCGGTGGAGAAGGCGAATGAGCTGGTGCGCGACACGCCCGACGCGGTGTCGATGAGTCAGTTCCGGAATCCGGCGAATCCGGCGATCCACGAAGCTACGACCGGTGAAGAGATCCGGTGGGACACGGGAGGAAAGGTCGATATCTTTGTTGCCGGTGTGGGCACCGGAGGCACAATCACCGGGGTGACTCGCTGTTTGCGCCGTTACAATCCCGAGCTGCAGGCCATCGCGGTGGAGCCGGACAGCTCTGCGGTGCTTTCGGGAGGTAAACCCGGGCCGCATAAGATACAGGGAATCGGCGCGGGATTCGTCCCCGAGGTTCTCGATACAAGCCTGCTCTCGGAAATCCTGCAGGTCAACCCCGAAGACGCCACCGAGACAACGCGTCGTCTGGCGAAGGAGGAGGGAATACTCGCCGGCGTGTCGGCCGGGGCCAACGTCTGGGCGGCACTGCAGGTCGCGCGGCGTGAGAGCTCACGCGGCAAAACCATCGTGACGGTGATCTGTGACACCGGCGAGCGTTATCTCAGTACTTGGCTTTTCGAACAGTAGAGTAACGATCAGATCAAACCTGACAGGGAGGACCAATGAACGATTATAAGCTTGACACTCTGGCGCTCCATGCCGGACAGGTGAAGGACGAGCACGTTCCCAGCAGAGCAGTGCCGATCCACCGCACAACTGCCTACAACTTCCGCGATACCGAGCACGCCGCGAATCTGTTCGGCTTGCAGGAGCTCGGCTATATCTATACGCGAATCATGAACCCCACCCAGGCGGTGCTCGAGGAGCGTATGACTGCTATGGAGGGGGGTGCCGGCGCTCTGGCGCTCGCCTCGGGAACCTCGGCAGTATACTACGCGATCATTAACATCTGCGAGGCCGGCGAAGAGATCGTCTCTGCGAGTCACCTGTACGGCGGAACCTATACGATGTTCAACAATATCTTCCCGCAGTTCGGCATCACGGTGCGGTTCGTGAACCCGCTCGATCTCAGCGAGATCGAGGCTGCGATCAACGACAAGACGCGGGCGGTTTTCATCGAGACGATCGGGAACCCGGGATTGTCGGTACCTGATTTCGAAGCGATTGCCGAGCTCGCGCACCGTCATCGGTTGCCGGTGATCGCAGACGCTACCTTTACCACGCCGGCTTTGCTGCGGCCGATGGACCATGGAATCGATATCACGGTGTACTCGCTCACGAAGTGGCTCGGCGGACACGGCACCGGTATCGGGGGGATTGTTGTCGATTCGGGCCGTTTCGACTGGACGGACGCGAAGTTCGGTCTGATGAATCGACCGGAAGGCAGCTATCATGGTATCCGTTTCGCTCATGATCTCGGCGAGCTTCAGCCCCTGGCCTATATTCTGCGCATGCGGCTCGTTCCGTTGCGGAATCTCGGCGCCGCCATATCACCCGACAACGCATGGATGTTCCTGCAGGGCATCGAGACCCTGCCGCTCCGGATGCAGCGGCATTGCGAAAACGCCGCTGCGGTTGCGGATTACTTGGCCGAGCATCCGAAGGTTGAGTGGGTGCGCTATCCCGGGCGCGCGGACCATCCGTCGCACGAGAACGCGCAGAGGTACCTCAAGCACGGGTACGGGGGTATGGTCGTGTTCGGTATTGCCGGCGGGCGTGCTGCCGGTGAGCGCTTCATCAACAGCCTCGAGCTGTTTTCGCATGTGGCCAATGTCGGCGACGCTAAGAGCCTCGCAATCCACCCGGCAAGCACCACGCATTCTCAGCTGGATGAAGAGCAGCAGCGTGAAGCCGAGGTTGACCCCGGCCTGGTGCGGCTTTCGATCGGAATCGAGCATATCGACGACCTGATTGCGGAACTCGACCGCGCTCTGACCAAGGCCTGACGGGGAGGGGTGCCGGCGCCGCTGTAGCCCGAGCGCGCGCTTGCGCGCCGCGCCCGCGCCTGCGCTTGAGCCTGCGCCCGGTGTCCGGGCCGCGCGGCCGCCGGGTGTGAATATGCGCGGCTCATCTTGCTTCAGGATGCGTTGAGTAAGTATACTCTCAACTGTAGTTCTCACCAACGGAGGCCCTCGCGCATTGGAACGCGCGTATGAAGAAGACGGCGGAGGCGGGTTTCGAGCGAAGGCCCGCGATCTTCGCAAACGGGTAAGGCAGGCGGTCCGCAAGGAATCGTGGGGCCGTACCGTGGTGAACCTCGCCTGGACCGCAGGCCCGGTTACGTACTTCGCGCTCACCGGCGGCTACTACATCAGCTACGGGCGAACGCCGCCGGGAAATCTCATCATATACTTCGCGATTTACACAATCATCGCCGGTCTGCTGGCTATCGCACTGCGCATCGGGTACCACGTCGTGCGTGGCCACAGTCTCGAAGCGGCCGAGCAGGCGCTCATACAGGTCATGGGCCAGGTCCCGGACCTGGTAGTGCAGATGCGCAACCGGCTGTTGGAAACCTATGATGAAGCCAACCGGACCGTAATCTCCGCTCACTACCTGCTCGAAAGCCCTGACGCCTCGATCGAAGCGGTACAGCTGGCGGTCTACGATCTGACGCACAGCACGCGCCTCGCGCAGACCGTGCGTGCGATCGAGGTCCTGCGCCGGACGGGGTTGCAGGTTCGCGTTACCGATATGCAGCAGGCTGTGGAGGACGAGCTGAGTCAGGCGCTACATATCCTGGAACAGAACTCGCCTCGTGTTGCCGAGCTGGTGGGAGAGCGCTTTCGCGGCAGCGCTCCGGCCAAGAGTGAAGGCCGGGTCCGTGTTGAGGGGTTTATCGAGCGCACCCTGTTTGCCGGCGAGAACGACGACTACAACTACATGGGCTACGGCGATGTCGAAGAGATGCTGACGTTGCTGTTCGAGATGTTGACCGGCCGCGAGATCCCGATGTTTCGCCTGCATTACTCCGGCTCGGCATTGTTCCGCGACGTGTCGGTTCACGTAGACCGTGCGCGCTACGAGTATCGTCGTGCGGTGTTCATGCGCAATAGCCGATTACGGTTGCTCGCCGAAACACTGAACGATTCCGCGGAAGTGCAGCGAGTCGCGGCGGCGATTCCCTCGTTATCCTCAGTGGGCGAGATGGCTGAAAACGTCTACCGCGCGATCGAGAGCCTGTACGCTGAGTTGTCGCGACGAACGATTGAGCGCAGCACACCGGCGGATGAGCGATTAGAAACGGTCCGTCTTCTGGAGCAGTTCCGCACCGTGCTCCGTCTCTACCAGCAGATGTACCGGGCTAATCAGCACGTGGAACGCAACTACGCCTATTTGCAGTCCGCCGAACGGCGCTACAGCCGGCATCTGGCGAAACACCGGCACGAGTTCCGGCTGAAGCTGTTGCGGCCGGGCGCTATCGGCAGCGGCATCCGCATCATCCCGCGCTCAATCCAGCTCGAGCCTGCGGAGCGTCACGCAATCGCGTTGGCGCTGGAGCAGGCCTTTGCGCTCTATCGGCGCAGGATTCGGGCGGTCGCAATCACCGCCGCCCCGGATCAGATCCCGCAGCGCCTTGCGCGCGCCTGCAAACAGCTGGGAGTCGAGATCGCGTTGGAGCTCGATCGCTACCTTCATCTCAACCGCGCGCACGTTCAGGATGCGATAGAAAACTCGCCGGCGGCTGATCTGGCGGGCTATGATGTCAACCTGGCTACCGAGCAGCGCATAGAATGGGCGCGAAGCTCGGTGCGCGAGATTCAGGATTCCACTGCCGATGCCGTGCATCGATTGTCTCGCTACTTGGTGTTGTTTCACCAGGTTCCCTTGCGCGAGGAAGACATCCGGATACTGAGCGAGGAGTTCGGAGCAGATCCGAACATCCTGCGCCAACTACAGCCGGAGCCCGATCGTGATGTTTCCGCAGTCCTCGGTTCACCGCAACCGCAGTTGCTGAGCTTACCGCCGGCGAATCGGCGCCACAGTGCTCTGGTGGAGCGGCTTGACCGGTCGCTCGCCCGATAGCGCGGCTGGCGGTGGCCGCCTGCGGACAGTGACGCTTCCGGCGCCGGCCCGGCGCCGCCGGTTCCTGCGGTTGCCATCGGCGAGCCGGACGTACTATAACTGTGCCGATGGATCAATTCAGCAGCGAACCCGAGTATCTGGCTGCCCTGGAGCGGCGCGGGCGGATGCCGCGCGGATTTCGGCGCGCGGTGACCTCCTTGGAGTTCAAGGCACCCGAGATGGGCGTGGATACGCCTATGCCGATGAACCTGGCGGCGGTGGTCGCCGATGAGCCGGTTCAGTCATTCGCCGGGATGTTCACTCGCAACCGGTTCCCCGGCGCGCCGGTGGTACTGGCGCGTGAGCGCATGTGCGGAGCGCGGATGCAGGCGGTTCTGATGAACAACAAGGTCGCGAACGTCGGCGCGCCGAACGGCATTGCCGATGCCGAAGAGGTGATTCACGCGTTCGGCCGGGCGACTGGTATAGATCCTCAGTTCATAATCCCGGCCTCCACCGGCGTTATCGGGTGGTCGCTTCCGGTCGAGGCAATCGTCGGGACGGTGTTTCGGCTGGCAGCGGATCTCTCAGACGCTTCCATTCTCCCGGTTGCTCAGGCGATCATGACCACCGATGCCTTCCCGAAACTCCGCTCGGTCGAGATCGGAGACGGCTGCATCGTGGGGATAGCAAAAGGCGCGGGCATGATTGAGCCGAATCTCGCGACGATGCTGGTGTTCTTCTTCACCGACATCGAAATCGAGCGGGCGGCCATGAGGAGGCTGCTAGCTGAGACCTGTGAGATCAGCTTCAACCGCATTTCGGTTGACGGCGACCAGAGCACGAGCGACATGGTACTGATGATGTCCACCGGGAAGGTTGCCGGCGCCGGGGAGGAAGAAATGCGTGAAGCGATGCGGGATCTCGGTAGAGCCTTGGCGGAGGACATCGTGCGTAACGGCGAAGGTACCGCGCACGTGATACGGGTGAGCGTTGAGCAGGCACGGAACGAGCGTGAAGCGGAGATTCTCGGCAAGGCTGTGATAAACTCTCCCCTAGTTAAAGCCGCGATTTTCGGGAATGATCCAAACGTAGGCCGGATTGCGGCGGCCCTGGGCGACTGCGCCGGGAATCATGATATCGAGCTGCGGCCGGAACGGCTCTCGGTTTCGATTGCCGGCGAGCAGGTGTTGACCGGCGGACGCTTTGAGCTGGACGGAGCCAAAGAGCAGCGGCTGTCGTCGTACCTGAAGCACGCGGCTCAGGACCCTACGGGGTGCGGTTATCCTCAGCACGACCGCACCGTCGAGATTGCGATTGCGTGCGCAGTCGGGGCGGCTCGGGCGGAGGTTGTCGGGGCCGATCTCTCGTACGAGTACGTACGCGAAAACGCCGATTATCGGAGCTGACGGTTTAACCGCGCGCCATGAGCATGAGTATGAGATCTACGAGCATTGGAGCAATACGACATGGACAAAGGTGCTGACGCACAGGCCACGCGACTCGAATGGGACATCAAGGAAGCCGGTACCATCATCAAGAACGCGCGGAGCGAGATCGCGCGTCGCGTGGTCGGGCAGGACCAGATGGTCGGCGGGATGCTGATGGGTATTCTCGCGGGCGGGCATGTGTTGCTCGAGGGCGTCCCCGGACTGGCTAAGACGCTTGCGATCAAATCACTGGCTGAGGTGATCGATGCCGAGTTCACGCGAATTCAGTTCACCCCGGATCTGCTGCCCGCCGACCTGATTGGAACACTGATCTACCGGCAGCAAACCGGAGAGTTCGTACCCCGCAAAGGCCCGATCTTTTCAAACATCATCCTTGCTGATGAAGTCAATCGCGCCCCGGCAAAGGTGCAGTCCGCGATGCTGCAGGCGATGGAGGAACGTCAGGTTTCGATTGGCGACACCACCTACCATTTGAGTGAACCGTTCTTCGTGATGGCTACACAGAACCCAATCGAACAGGAAGGGACGTATCCGCTGCCGGAAGCGCAGCTCGACCGGTTTCTGCTGAAGCTGGCGATTGACTACCCATCCCCGGAAGAGGAGCTTGCGATACTGAGGCGCGTGGGCGTTCCGAATGAGATCACGCTGAAACCGGTGTTGTTCAAGTCTGAGATCAAACGGCTGCGTGAAGTTGCCGCCTCGGTGCGCGTCGACGAGCGCATTGAGGAGTACATCGTTTCGCTTGTCACTGCTTCCCGGTTGGACAACCGCAGCATAAACTCCTATGCCCGCTATATCGAGTTCGGCGCCTCGCCGCGTGCTACCATTTACTTGTACCGGTGTGCGAAAGTCCACGCTTTGCTGGACAGCCGCGCCTACGTGGTGCCTGAGGACGTAAAGGCGGTTGCTCCGGAGGTGCTGCGGCATCGTGTGATTCTGTCCTACGAGGCCGAGAGCGAGGAACTGACCACCGACGACATTGTCGCCAGCATGCTGCAAAGCGTTCCGGTTCCCTGATATGCCCGTGCCCGATCGTTCGCGCTACTTCTCGAATGCTCGTCGCCTGCAGCTTATCTCGTCAAAGCTCGTCGAAGATCTGCTCGCGGGGAACTACCGCTCGGTCTTCAAAGGACCGGGCATAGAGTTCGATGAGGTTCGCGAATACGTCGATGGGGATGACGCGCGGCTGATCGACTGGAACGTGAGTTCACGGCTCGGCGCTGCCTACACCAAAATGTTTCGCGAAGAGCGCGAGCTGACGTTGTTTCTGATAGTGGATCTGTCGGCTTCGCTGCGTCGCGGGGGCAGCGCCGACGGCCGCCCGGAGATAGAGAGGCTGTTGTTCGCGTTGCTCACACTCGCAGCGGTACAGAACAACGATCGGGTCGGCGCGCTCTTCTTCACCGACCGCATCGAGAATTGGGTGCCGCCGATGAAGGGCAAGAAGCACGCCCTGCGGCTCCTTCAGGATATGCTGACGTTTCGTCCGCAGGGCAGAGGGTCCGACCTGGGAGCAGCGCTGCGTACCGCAATTGAAACCCAGAAGCGGCGAGGGATCTGCGTGGTCCTCTCGGATTTCAAAACCGCGGGGTATCATCGCGAGCTGAGCGGGCTCGCCAAACGCCATGACGTCATCGCTCTGCGCATAACCGACCCAATCGACGACACCTATCCGCCGACCGGCCTGCTGCAGCTCGAAGACCCGGAGACCGGCGCAACCATACTGGCCTCCGGCGCGTCGAAGCACTTCCGCCGTCAGTATCGCGACTTCTGGGAGGTTCAGCGTCGGCAGTGGGCGCGCGAGTGCCGCCGCCGGGGTATTGCCACCCTGGAGGTGCGCACCGACGACGATCCCGCCGCGCGGCTGGTTGAGTTCTTTCGGAGGAGGAAGCGGTGAAGACGGTCGTGCTGCTGTCGGCATTGATCGCCGTTGCCGCCGTCGGAGCTCCGGCGCAGGAAGAGTTCCGCGTGACGCAGACCGTGACGCTGCCCCGTACGGTGTACGTCGGCGATCGGGCGGAGTTGCGGGTCGGGATCCGCGCTGCCGAGTCGTTGTCCCTGTCGGAGCCGGATTCGCTGCCGCGCAGTTCGCACGCGGAGTTCCACGATGTCCGGCTTTCACCGCGAGGCGGCGAGTACGAGTTACGCTTAGTCCTGACCCCGTATCAGCCGGGAACGCTCACACTACCGCCTATCGAGTTGGGTGAGGTCGTAGTGCGTGAGTTGAGCCTCCATGTCTCGTCGGTGCTGGAAAGCGGCGAATCCGAACCGTCTCCGCCCCATGGGCAGGCGGCGCTGCCGTACACGAGAGTGATGCTCGGGGGGCTGGCGGCTCTTCTGCTTGGGGTGCCGATTGCGATGCTCGGGTTAGCCCGCTGGGGGCGCGGGCGCCTCGAACGCCTCTTGAGCGGATACCGGAGGCGCAAGCCGTACCGTAGGTTTCTCAAGGCGTTGCGCGGGCTCGAGAACCGCATCGATGAGCTTGACGCGCGTAGTTTCTACATCGAGCTGCTCCAGGAGCTGCGGCGCTATTTTTCCCATAAGCTCGATCGCGACCTGATGGCGGCAACCTCGAGCGAGGTAGGGAGCTACCTGCGCCAGGTGGTGCCCAATCTTGATGACCGCGAAACGGTCGTGGATCTCTTTCGCACCGGAGACTTGGTGAAGTTTGCCGCACAGCACTCGCGGCTCGGCGAACGGCGCGAGCATATCGAGGAGCTGCGGCGCATACTCGATCGAATTGAACGCACAGCCCGGCGCGAAGCCGAGAAGGGAAACGGAAAGTCCGGTGAGGAGGAACTGCGTCGTGTGGGTGCTTGAACATCCGTCCGCGCTCTTGCTGCTCCTGCTGATACCACCCGCAGTATACCTTCGTCACTTCTGGCCCGAACGCGGTGGCCGGGTTCTGTTTCCGTTTGCAGTGTACAACGGGAGCGGTTTTCGGCCGCGACAGTGGCGCGTGCAGCTGCTGCATAACCTGGCAGTCGCGGCGTTTTGGGCCGGTCTGGTGGCGCTTATCCTCGCGTTGGCCGGACCGGCGGAAGTCTCCCGGCAGCCGGTGCACCTGAGCCGCGGAATAGATATCATGATCGTACTCGACGAATCTCCGACGATGGCCGCACAGGACTTCCAGCCTGAGAACCGTTTTGAGTCGGCCAAGAACGTGATCCGGAGCTTTGTGCAGCGGCGCGAGAACGACCCGATCGGTCTAGTGACGTTCGCAAAAGAAGCTGCTCTGCGGGTGCCTCCCACCACAGATCACGAGCACCTGCTGGACGCACTCGCCAAGACGCGCATTATGGAGCTCGGTGACGGGACTGCGATCGGACTCGGCATAGCCGTCGGGGCTCTGCATCTGAACGCGGGAGAAGCCGGTGAGCGCGTGATGATTCTTCTCACTGATGGGAAGAACAATGCCGGCGAGATTTCACCTGAAGCGGCGGCAGCGATCGCGGCCGATCTAGGCATTAGGGTTTACACTATTGGCGTGGGGCGCGAAGGCGAGGCACCGATCGAGTTCGTCGATCCGGAAACCGGCACGCAGTATCGCGGAACGGTTGTTGAAGCATTCGACGAAGAGCAGTTACGCAGGCTCGCCGACATGACCGGGGGCTCCTATTTTCACGCATCCAGCTCGGCCGCGCTGGAGTCGGTGTTGCAGTCAATCGATACAATTGAGACTGTGGAGCGGCGAACTCGTGTTGAGGTGCAGACGGAGCCACTGCATCGCCAAGTGGCCGGGTTTGCGGTCTTGCTGCTCCTGATCGAGTTCATCATCCGTACGCTCGTGCTGAAGGAGATCCTATGACGATAGCGTACCCGGAGGCGTTCTGGCTCTTCATCGGCGTCGCGGGGGTGGTCGTGCTCCTGCTGTGGAAGTTTCGGCGCGGTCGCCGGGATCTTGCGCGGCTCGGCAGCGAGGTGTGGTCGCCTGAGAGTGCCAACGTGTATCTGGTCAAGTCGTTCTTCCGTGGGGTCTGCATGACGCTGTTCTTCAGTTTCGTCGTACTGGCATTGGCTGGTTTCCACTGGGGACGCAGGCCGATTGAAGAGGACCGCAGCGGGATCGAGATTGTCTTCGCAGTCGATGTGTCACTGAGCATGTTGGCGGAGGATATTGCGCCGAACCGCCTGGAACGAGGTAAGGATGTGGTGCGGTCGGTGGTTCAGGACTTTGCCGGGTCGCGCTTCGCGGTAGTGGCGTTCGGCGGCAAAGCGGTGCCGGTTCTCCCGATGACCGAGGACAAATACGCGGTGGAGTCGCTGTTGACTGTGTTGTCTCCGGAGACTTTGACGGCACCGGGCACCGATATCGGGCACGCGCTTGAAGTCGCCGCTCAGGCTTTTCCCGAGAGCTCGGCACGCCATCAGGCGCTTGTCCTAATCTCGGATGGCGAGTATCATACCGGCGACCCGGATGCCGCGGCGCGCGAGCTTGCCGAACGCGGGATCCCGATTTTCGCAGTGACCACGGGCCGTGAAGAGGGAGCGCCGATTCCGCTGATCGGCGGGGGCGTCGCTAAGACGCATGCCGGCGAGGAGGTGCGCACGCGCGCAAATCCCCGGGTAATGCAGCGGCTCGCGGAAACGGCCGGAGGCCTGCACCTTGGTGCAGACGAGGGCAATGTGTTTGTCCGCCTCCGGGATGGGTTGGAAGAGCATACCGAGCGTCGTGACCGGGACGGGTTCCGGCTCGCAGCGGTGCCTCGCTACCGGCTCTTTCTCGGCTTTGCCCTGTTGTTCCTGGTTCTGGAAAACGCGTTACGGATAGTGCGATGGCGAGACTCGTTCTAAGAATTGCAGCGGTGATCGCGGTTGGTATGCTGATGAGCGCCTGTGGGTTTCAGGTTCCTCAGCTGTCGGTAGTGCAGGCGAACTACGCCTACGGGCGCGGGCAATACCAGGACGCTGTTGTGCGCTACTTCGAGGTCATCGACCATGAGGATTACCGAGCGCATGTAGCGTACAATCTCGGAAACGTCTATCACGCGCTCGGCGAGAGTGAGGCCGCGTTGGAACTGTGGGAAGAAGCCGAGCGGGCGGAGCTCGATGAGCTTGCGTTCGGTATTCGTTACAACCGTGGGCTCCTATACTACGAGCAAGGGCGTTATCAATCCGCGTACGACGAGTTCCGTCGTGCGCTGCAGGTCGACAGCACCAACGTGGCTGCCAAGCGTAACCTGGAGCTCGCGTTTCAGCGCATTCAGGCGGGTTCGGGGGTCGATCAGGTCGAACGAGCCGAGCGTGATGCAGACCACGAACCGAGCGCCGAAACGAGCCGGATACTGGAGTACATCCGCAGGAGGGAGGACGGCAGGTGGTTTGCCACCGAGACCCCCGAGTTGGAAGACGTCGAACTCTACTGGTAACTCTTGCCACGGCTCTGCTGGTTGCGTTTTTGCCGTCCGCCGCCGCGGAGGAGGATGAAGACAGCCGGCTCGGGGTCACCGGCCCCGACAGTGTGCCGAGCCCGGGAAGCGGCGTGCGCTTTGAGATCATCGTGCCGAGCGATGCGGACTCAGGCGATATCGAGATCGCGGAGCTCGAGCTCCCGGACATACTGGCTCCCGACGCTGAGACGGTAATCGAGACAGGACGGTCGCTGCCCGGAGAGCCCGGTAGTCGCGCGGCACGAGTCCGCATTGAGGCTCAGGCGGCGCGGCCCGGACGCGCGGTGCTGGAACCGTTTCTCATTCGCGCCGGAGATGAAGAGTTCACGACCAGACCGAAGATTGTCGAGGTCAAGATTCCCGGCAGCGACGACAAGATCCCGTTCAGCGTTCAGTGGCGTACGGCGCGAGACTATATCTACCGCAACGAGGTCACACCGGTAACCTTGGTGATCAAGAACGCGGTCGAGTACGCGTTTCCGGAATCTCTTGAGCTTTCGTCGCCGGCAGACGGCGAGCTGATCGAGGTTCAAGTCTCCGAGGATATCGAGCGTCGTGAGATTGGCGGGCGTACTCTGTTGACGATACCGGTGGCACGGTACCTGTTCTCGGCCGATACGAGCGGGGCTGTGACCCTGCCGCAGGCGGAGATCACCGCGGGTGAGTTCGAGGAGCTGACGTCGCGCAAAGAGCTCGAGGTGCGTGAGCTGCCGGATGAGGCGCGCGAGAGTAATGCGGTCGGGAGCTTTGATTACGATGCAGAGCTCGACCGTGAGCAGATCCCCGAGGGAGAATCGACAATCGTGACGATTCGGGTGAGCGGCGTGGGCAACCTTCCGTTTCTCCAGATCCCGGGGCTAGAGGCGGAAGAGCTGGTCGTAACCCAGCTGGACGAAAACGCGGAGATGGAGCCGGCGTCCGGCGGATACAGGGGCGCGGTTGAGCTGACCTATCGGGTGACTCCGCGGTCAACCGGCAGGCATCTTGTCCAGGTCCCGGCGTTCGTGTGGGTCGACGCACGCAGCGGCGACCTGCGTCGCAGTACGGTTCCGGCCTTGGCACTCGAGGTTACCGAGGCACGGACCGGGATAGCCGAGCCGGAAACCGGCGAAGCAGGGCTCGCGCCGCTGAGTTTGGAAGAGATCAAGCGCATTGAGCCGGCGAACCGATACCGCCGGCCGGAAACCTATCTGTGGCTGTTGCCGGGCATCATCGTCGTGCTGGTCGGTATCTCCGGAATTGTGCCGAAGCGGGTGGGAGCTTTCCCGCTGGCAATGGTGTTACTGATCGCCGCCGCAAGCCCGGAAGACTTTCCCGACGACAGCGTTGAGCGGGCGCTGGAAGCACATCGCGAGGGTCGTTTTGCAGCCGCCGTGGCCAACTACGACGCCGCGCTTCAACACCGGCCGGACAGTCCCGGCATACTCTACAACTCGGCGCTGGCGCTGTATCACGAGGGCTCCACTCCCCAGGCGCTCTACCGGCTGCGACAAGCATTGCGGGCGAACCCTACCGCGGGCCAAATCAGCACCGCGCTAAGCCGGCTGGAGGCCGAGCTCGGGCTGGAACAGCAGCCTGAGCCCTCGCGTCTTCCTCATCCTGACGTATTTGTGATAATCGCCCTCGTATTGGTGAACCTGCTGTGCGTGCTCGCGGTCTTCGCCAAACGGCTACGAGGCGGAACGGCGGTCATTGTGGCGGTGTTCGGCGTCCTTCTTACGTTGTCCTCAATCGGTTTTGCGGCTTACAGTGCGCGTGCTGCGGCGATGCCGGTGGCCGTGGTGGGGCCTGAGAGCGGCGTGTTGCGGCGGATTCCCGATAGCGGTGCCGATCCGTGGTTACGGCTGGACCCCGGTACGGCGGTACGGGTGCTCGTTCGCCATAAGGATTTCCAGTTGGTTCGTACCGGTTACGGCGTGGAAGGTTGGTTGGGCTCGGAAGCCGTTGTCGGAACGATCGGCACGCTGCCCCCGATTCGAACCGATCGATAGAAAGCTTGCGTTATCCGGAACGGTTGGAAGGAGAGACCTGTTGGATTTCGAACGTATCCTGCGGCAGTGGGAATCGCGCGAGCAAAGGCGAAAGCGCTCCGAAGCCCAAGAGCCGAAGCGCCGTGAGCTGGAGAGCCTGATCGACCGCTACCCGCCGCGTCTCGAAGAGGCTGAGAGCGACTCCGAGGATAAGGAGCGGCAGGCCCGCGAGCAGCGTGCCGCGGGGCGCCGCTTACCGGTGGAGGCCGAGCTCGATCTGCACGGCTACACGATCGAGCAGGCTGCGCGAGCCCTCGAGATCTTCATCGCCGATGCCTATGATGCCGGCATGAAGAAGGTGCTCGTTATTCACGGCAAAGGCAAGCATTCCTCCGACAAAGCGGTGCTGCCGGAGTTCGTGCGCTCATTTCTGCAGGCGCATGACGCGGTAGGGGAAATTGGGACGCCTAAGCGCACCGAAGGAGGAACCGGAGCGACATGGGCGATAGTGCGAGGCTACCGTTCGCGGTAGATAATCCGACCGCGGGTAAGGTCATACGGAGAAAGCGCCACCTTGACTTTATCACCAGGCACGATTCGGATGTAGTGTTTACGCATCTTGCCCGACAAGTGTGTCAGGATCGTATGCCCGTTCTTGAGCTCCACCCGGAACATCGTGTTCGGTAGGGATTCCTTAACAACGCCTTCGACCTCAATGGCCTCTTCTTTCGCCACAGCTCCTCCTGCTCAAAACGTAAGTCTGACTGCTGGTACACGCGGGTACCATCGTGAGCGTACTGCCCAAACACTACATGAAGCCGATTAGGCTGTCAACTATCGCTGTCGGAGCCGGAGAGGGAGCGCCGGCCGGCGCCAAGGCGGTAGGCTGCCGCAAACCCGAGCAACGCACTGCCCGCGCTCGCGAGGGCCGACAGCGGTGACGCGATTCCGGGCCAGAGAGTCGCGGTAGAGCCGAGCACCAACCCCAGAATCGCCGCATATGACGGTGCGGGAAAGCGGCGGAGCACAAAGGTGACAAGCTTTGCCATCGCGACGATGCCGCAGGCGGTTCCGGCAAGAAAGGCGATCAGCAACCCGAGATTGAGCTCGCGGATCGCGGCGACGAAGGTGGAGTACATTCCGAGCAACAGCAGCAGGAACGATCCGGACACGCCCGGTACGATCATTGCCACGGCACTGACCAGGCCGGCCCCGAATACCTGCGTCAGCGCAGCGGCAGTGAGCTCTCTGAGCGGCTCACCGACCGGGGGCCTATCGGCGGCCGCCATCACGAGCATCAGCCCGAGCGTGATCACGAACGGTGACAAAGCGGCCGGGTGCGGGCTGTTGCGGATCGCAGTTCTGAACAGAAAAGGCACGCTGCCGAGGATTAGTCCCACAAAGAAGAACATTGTCTGTTCCGGGTAGTGGTCCAGCAGCGCGCCGATGAGGTGCGCGAATCCGAGCGCTCCTAAAAGCACCCCCACGACTACCGGTACCAGGTAGGCGAGATTTCGGCGCCATCCCCCGAGAACCGTGAAAAAGCCGCTGATGCGACTCAGCAGCGGTTCGTAAATGCCGGTGACGACGGCGATGGTGCCGCCGCTGATACCGGGAATGATGTTCGCAACCCCGATCAAAGCCCCGGTGATGAGCCTCCATGCGATATCTCTGCGCTTTTTCGACCCCGGCACGTCTTGTCGAGCCTCCTCGCTTGTACTTATCATGTTTGTTTGACGCAGCGCAATCTCTCAAAGGAACGGAAAACGAGGAGGAAGCATGCAGTATCGACAGCTTGGAGTCACCGGACTTGAAGTCTCTACGGTAGGGTTAGGTGCGTGGGCCATCGGCGGCCCGGGCTACGCGTTCGGATGGGGACCGCAGGATGATAAGGACTCGCTCGAAACGATCTACGCGGCGCTGGATGCCGGTATCAACTGGGTCGATACCGCTCCTGTCTACGGTCTCGGACATTCCGAGGAGATCGTGGGGCGGGCGCTCGCCGAGCGCCGCGCTGAACCGATTGTCTCCACGAAGTGCGGACTGGTCTGGGAACCGGGAAGCAGCAAAGTACACAATGAGCTGTCGGCGCGCAGTGTGGAGGCCGAGTGCGAGGCGAGTCTCCGCCGGCTCGGGCTCGAGACTATCGATATCTATCACATCCACTGGCCTATTCCGGATGAACAGATAGAGGAAGCCTGGGAGGCGATCGGCCGCTTGATCCAGGCCGGGAAGGTGCGGTTCGGTGCGGTCTCGAACTTCTCGCGAGATCAGCTCGAGCGCTGTGGACGTATCCACCCTGTGTCGGTGCTGCAGCCGCCGTACAGTATGCTCGAGCGCGGCATCGAACAAGAGGTGCTGCCGTACTGCGTTGAGCACAATATCGGAGTATGGGGGTACAGTCCGCTCCAAAACGGGTTGCTTACCGGCAAGGTGACCCCGGAACGGGTTGCATCGCTCCCAAAGAGCGACTGGCGACAACGAAGCTCCCAGTTCCGCTCACCGGTTCTTGAGGCGAATCTGGAGCTCGTGGAGGGGCTCAAAGAGGTCGCCGCGGAGCTCAATGCTTCGCCGGCGCAGATCGCAATCGCCTGGGTACTGCAGAACCCAGCTATCGGAGCGGCTATTGTGGGTGCGAGGAAACCGCAGCAAATTAGCGAAACCGCCCCGGCATCCGATATTGAGTTGCCGGATGAGATCATGCAGCGCCTTTCCGGTTTGATCGAGAAGCGTGACCGCCGGGTTGCCGCCGAAACTTGACTTCATTCATCGATTTAGCCACCTTAACTGAGTGGAAAAAGTTACGCGGCGGGCCAAACTAAGCCTGCCGTGACAAAAAGGAGAGTGGGGTGATGAAGAGAAAGACGATAGCAGTACTGCTTGCGGTAGTAATGGGGCTGCTCGTTGCGGACGGGCTATTCGCCCGGGGAGGCGCTGAAGAGCCGGAAGCTGAGAAGGGGCCGGTGGTCGTAGCGTCGAAGATAGATACCGAAGGCGCGCTGCTCGGCAGTATGATCGTGCAGCTGTTGAGAGCCGACGGGTTCGAGGTTGTCGACCGCACCCAATTCGGCCCGACCGACGTGATCAGACGGGCGATCACCAGTGACGAGATTGATATCTATCCCGAGTACACCGGCAACGGCGGGTTCTTCTTTGAGGGCACAGACAGCACCGTCTGGCGTGACGCCGAGTCGGCCTATGAAACGGTGCGCGAGCTGGACCTGGAGGAGAACAACATCGTGTGGCTGCGACCCGCGCCCGCCAACAATACCTGGGCGATAGCGGTCCGTGAGGATTTGGCCGAAGCGGAAGGCCTCGTTGATCTCGAGGACCTGGCTGCATATCTCGAGCGCGGCGGCGAGTTCCGATTGGCCGGTAGCGAGGAGTTCGTGAGCCGTGATGACGCGCTTCCGGCATTCGAGTCGGAGTACGGGTTCTCGCTCGACAGTGACCAGCTGTTGGTTCTCTCCGGCGGTGACACCGCCGTCACGGCACAGGCGGCCGCGCGCGGCACCGATGGCGTCAATGCGGCGATGGCTTACGGCACCGACGGACAGCTCGCCGCCCTCGGGCTTGTGGTGCTCGAGGACAGCCGCGGCGTTCAACCGGTCTATGAGCCGGCGCCGATCGTTCGCGCCGAGATCTTGGAACGTTATCCGGAGATCGAGGATATTCTGAATCCGGTCTTCGAGTCGCTATCGCTGACCACGCTGCAGCGGCTCAACTCCCAAATTGCGGTGGAAGGCCGCGACGCCGAAAGTGTGGCGCGTGAGTATCTGCAGGAACAGGGACTGCTGCAGTGATTCATCGGCATCCCGGTGCTGATCTCGAGAAGACCACGCTGCTTGGGGCGGTTTTGGCAGGGGTTACGCTGCTGCGACCGCTGTTCGCGTTCAAGGAAAACCGAGTGGCGCTCGGCGAGCCGGTCATGCTGCCGGAAGCCGGAGGAGCGTGGGTGACGGGTGCCGTAGCGGGTCTGGTTCTGGCAGCGGCCCTGTTGTCTTTTGCGCCTCAGGTCAATCGCGTGCGTTGGGCAAAAATCAGCATCGGGATGCTGCTGTTTGTTACACTGGTGATCACGTTAGGGCGCTCTGGCAGCCAGACGGTTGCCGGCATGGAGTTCGCGCGCATAACCCCTTCAACCGGATTCTGGGTGGGAGTTCTGGCGAGTTTCGTGCTTGTACAGGGCTCGCTGCACAGCGCACCGGTCTCGAACCTCGTGCGCAGCGTCGTCGGCTTGGCCCCCTTCCTGGTCGTCCTGATCCTGCTCGCCGGTGGGATGCTCGACAGTCTCGCCCCGGTGCAGGAATACTACACCCGTGAAGCTCGATTTGTGAGCGAGCTCGGTGCGCACTTATGGCTGTCAGGTGCGGCTGTGTTGGCCGCATCGGTGACCGGGGTGCCGCTTGGTATACTGGCATATAGACGGCGCATGGCTGAGCGGCCGGTATTCGCGGTGGTCAACGGCATACAGACGATTCCAAGTCTGGCGTTGTTCGGCCTGATGATCGCACCCCTGGCGTATCTGTCGCGCGAGTTTCCGGTTCTTCGGAGTCTCGGTATTCGCGGGATAGGGAACGCACCGGCGCTGATCGCGTTGACGTTGTACGCGCTGCTGCCGGTCGTCCGTAACGCATATACGAGCCTGGCGGTGATCCGTGGATCGGTGATCGAAGCCGGTAAAGGGGTGGGGATGAGTCGCGCGCAAATGCTGCGGTTTGTTGAGGTTCCGATCGCGGTGCCGATCATACTGAGCGGAGTAAGGGTTTCAACGGTGCAGGCTATCGGCAACACTGCCGTTGCGGCGCTGATCGGAGCAGGGGGGCTCGGGACTTTTGTGTTTCAGGGCCTCGGCCAGGGGGCCCCCGATCTCGTGGTGATGGGTGTGATTCCGATCGTGCTGCTGTCGGTATTTGTGGACCGGAGTCTCGCGGTCGTGATTCGCGCGCTCACTCCCCGGGGACTCAAGGGGGCCCCTTCATGATCGAGTTCCGGAACGTGGTCAAGCGCTACCGCGGTCAGATGGCGGTGGATGGTATTTCGTTTAGCATCGCGGAAGCCGAGGTGTGTGTACTGATCGGGCCTTCGGGCTGCGGGAAGACCACGACACTGAAGCTGATCAACCGGATGCTCGAGCCGAGCTCGGGCGAGGTGTTGCTTGACGGACACCCGGTTGCGAGCTTTGAACCCGAGGAGCTGCGTCGCGGTATCGGGTATGTGATTCAAAGCGTGGGGTTGTTTCCCCATATGAGTGTGGCGGAAAACGTCGGAATCGTTCCCCGGTTGATGAAGTGGGAGCGCTCGCGGCGCGAAAAGCGTACTGACGAGCTGCTCGAACTGATCGGTCTGGACCCTGCCCAGTATCGGCGGAAGTATCCATCCGAGCTGTCCGGTGGTGAAGCTCAGCGCGTCGGCGTGGCGCGGGCGTTGGCTGCCGACCCGCCGGTGTTGCTGATGGACGAGCCGTTCGGCGCGGTAGACCCCCTCAATCGCGAGATACTGCAGCTGGAGTTTGCCGCTCTTCAGCGGAAACTGCGCAAGACGGTCGTGTTCGTGACGCACGATCTCGACGAAGCGATCAGGCTGGGAGACCATGTGGTGATCATGCGTGAGGGCAGGATCCTTCAGCACGATCAGCCGGCGGAGGTGCTCGCCAGCCCGGCTAATGAGTTCGTGCGCCAGTTCGTTGGTGTCGATCGCGCGTTGAAGCGTTTGGCGTGTTTCGAGGTAGGCGATTACATGAAACGAGCGGAAACGATCACGCGTGAAGAATCCTTCGGTCGCCGGAACGAGCCGAACGGTGACGGAGGTGAGCATCCGATCCTGTGGGTGACCAATCGCGATCAGGCCCTTGTGGGGATGCTCGAGCCCGAGCTCAATCCGGGTTCACGGTTGGTATATCGCCCCTATGTGGCACTGCATCCGGATGAGGTCGGCGTTCGGCCGGCGGCATCGCTGCGGGAAGCGTTGTCACGTATTCTCGGCCAGGGCCTGCGAGCCGCTCCGGTTATCAGTGATGAGGGCAGAGTGCTCGGTGAGGTTCGCCTGAGCGATATTGAGGAGCTGAACCAAACGGGGATAGCTCGGTGAAGAGAATCGGTTCGGTTGTTCTGCCTGCGCTTCTCGTGGCGGCATTTGCGGTGTTCGTGTGGAGTGAAGGCGTGCGCGAACTGGTGCTACGGAGCATGTTTCCGGACCGGGTGAGCTACATTTACGAGCGCGTCACCCTGGCGCGCTTACTATCGCAGCACGTGGCACTCGTTGGGGTTTCGAGCGGGCTCGCTGCCGTCGTAGGGGTCACCCTCGGTATTTTTGTCACCCGCCCGATTGGTCGCGATTTTCACCCGATTGTGCAGGATATCAGTTCGGTCGCTCAGACGTTTCCCCCGGTGGCGGTGCTGGCGCTTGCCGTCCCGGCGATCGGTTTCGGGTTCGCTCCGTCTATTGTGGCACTGTTTGTCTATAGTATCCTCCCGGTAATCAACAACACTGTTTCGGGGCTCGACTCGGTTGATCCCGCCGTGATCGAGTCGTCACGCGGGATGGGGATGAAGCGACGTCAGATCCTTTGGTTGACTGAGCTGCCGCTGGCCGCACGGGTCATCGTTGCCGGGATACGTACCTCGCTGGTGATCAACGTAGGCACCGCGACGGTCGGCGCGGTCGTTGGGGCGGGCGGGCTCGGCACGGTAATCGTCTCCGGGCTGGTCCGCGACAACTCCGCGTACGTATTCACCGGAGCCGCAACCGCCGCGTTCTTCGCTTTCGGCTTGGACTTCCTGATCGGCAGGATACAGAACAGGCTCTATGATGCCCGCAGCGACTGACCTGCCGTACGGGAACATGGTTGTCGCGCGTACGAAAACGTGGACATCGCGAGGAGCGGCTGGTAGTATGAATACCGGACTATGCGAAGCCCGAACCGGCGGCCGCGCTATACGCGTCTCGGCCGGAGCCCGCAGCGAGGGCGTCGATGAACAGAGTTGATCCGGCACCGGCTCAGCTCCTCAAACGGATCGAAGCATTCGCTGAGCTTGCGCCTGATGAGCTCGAGCTGCTCGCGCGCTATTGCGAGTTCGAACACTACGCAAGCGGAGAGACGGTCTTCTCGGTAGGTTCGCAGGGTGAGCAGCTGTTCATAGTCGTTGAGGGTGAGGCTGTCGTCTCAACCCACGACAGTTACGGCCGCGTGCGCGAGGTCGCGCGGTATGTTGCCGGCGAAGCGTTCGGCGAGCTGGAGTTGTTCAGCAATACCGTTCGGACCGTCTCGGCACGGTGTGCTCGTGACGCCCGCCTGCTCGTGTTCCCCCGGCGGGATCTTCCCTTCCCCACGCTGATCGAAAAACATCCGGAGGTGTTCGTACGGGCGCTGCACCGCTTCATTACCGTCGTAGCGTCGCGCATTCGGGCGCTAACTGAACAGGTCGCCGAGAGCTCACCGTACATTCGGCAACTCAGGACCCAGATCTTTCTCGATACGCTGACCGGCGCCTACAACCGGGCATACCTGAGTGAGGCTGCCCGTCTGTTCGAATCATCCGATTCACCCGACGGCGCGCTGCTTATGGTGAAGCCGGATAACTTCAAGGCCATTAACGACACCTACGGGCATGAGGGTGGCGACGCGGCGCTGCGCTATTTCGCCGAGGTTCTGATGACGACGATTCCGTCAAGCGCAGTCGTATTGCGGTATCGGGGCAACGAGTTCTGCGTTGTCTGCCCCGGTCTGCGGGCCGAGGCTGCGAAGGATGTCGCGGAGAGGGCGCGACAGACAATCGGGTCTCTGGATTTCAGCGCGAGGCTGGGCGGTGATAGCGTGTACCTCACCGTCAGTATCGGTATTGCGTTGCAGCCGAACCATGGGCTCACGGTGGATCAGTTGGCTGCAGCGGCACACGCGACAATGTTCTCGGTGAGAAATGCGGGCGGCGATCGGGCGGTTGTAGCCGGAGCGGAGCGGAGTGGGGATGAAGACGGTTGAGTTCCTCTCGTCGGTGCGGATCTTCAGCGATTTGACCCTCGCCGAGCGTGAAGTTCTCGTTAGCTCGCTGCGTCCTGTGATCTTACATCCCGGTGAAGTGTTGTTTCGCCATGGAGATCCGGGCGACGAGCTATACGTCGTGCAGTCGGGGCGTGTGCTGATCTCACTGTCTCCGGTCGACGGTGAGCTGATTGAAATTCAACGCTTCGGCTCGGGCGAGTTCTTCGGTGAGATGTCGATCTTTGAAGACGATTCCCGTTCAGCCGATTGCAGTGCAATTGAGGCAACCGAGCTGCTTGCACTACCGAAGAGTGATTTCTTCGCGTTCATGGAAACCCATCCCCGGGCAGCCATCCGGGTAATGTACCGCATGTTGCAGGCAACGACGCGCTGGCTTGCAAGCATCAGCAAGTTTCACGCTGAGCGTGTAGCCTGGAGCGAGGCGGCGCGACGCCGGTCCGTGACCGATCAGTTGACGGGTCTGCACAATCGCGGCTATCTCGACCACGCTTTGGACGAGATGGTTCTGCAGGCCCGAATGACCGGAGCTCCGTTATGCATGATCATGCTCGATCTGGATCAGTTCAACGATATCAACGAGCGGGCGGGCCATACCGCCGGTGACGGGGTGCTCGTGAACCAGATCGCACCGCTCCTGCGCTCGGTGTTTCGACCGAATGACGTGATCGCCCGTTATGGGGGTGATGAGTTCGTAATTCTGCTGCCCGCGACCACTTTGGAGGAGGCATTTGGGTTGGCAGAGCGCGTACGCAGCCTGATTGAAGATCTCGGCGGCCTCGGGGAGGAACTGCCATGGCTGACCGCGAGTCTGGGGCTCGCGAACTTTCCGCTCCACGCGGTCGAGGCGCGTCAGCTGCGCGAGTGCGCGGATCAGGCCCTCTACCTGGCGAAAGGTCGGGGGCGCAACCGGGTGGAGATGTGGGAACCGCTCACATAGAAGCGTGCGGCGCCCGAAGGTACCGGTAAAAAGTGCGTCGCTGCGCAGGCCGGTGGTCTTGCCGAAGCGGTTGGCGAGTGCTATGCGTGGATATCGATGTTCTGCCCGAGCGCCGGGTCTTCAACCGGCCGAGCCTCAGCTTCCGGCGCCTGCTGGGCCGCCGCCGCAGCAGTCTCCGGATTGGCGGTTTCCTGCTCCGCGGCTGCTGGTTCAGCGCCGGGCACCGGATACTCAGCCACTGGATATGCAGCAGTATCTATCTGTGCCACGTCCATTCGGCTTCCTCCGTGTGACAAATATACGCCCAGTTCACCAGGGAGGTCAAATCAGGCGGCTCTCATCGCAGCGTCCCGGGGTAGCGGTGTCCTCGCAGTCGCGGACCGGAGCCGCGTGTCCACGGTTCTCCCTTCGATACCGCGCTGTCGCAAAACAGGCCGCGAGGTCAGTGATGCATGGTTGTTGGCCCGGGGAGTTGTGTATATCATGGGGCGTGCCCGTGTCCGCAGGGTTGACGCGGACGCCAATACATTGTAATTTGCATATATAGCTTTTGCAATCGAGTGAGGATGCACCAATGACACAGGAGAACGTAGAAAACGTAGTGATTATCGGCTCCGGCCCGGCCGGGCATACTGCAGCGGTATACGCAGCCCGCGCTGACCTCGCGCCGTTGATGTACGAGGGGTTCATGGCCGGAAACGTGGCCGCTG
>PUNW01000172.1 GCA_003552665.1 Spirochaetaceae bacterium
GACGCCGGGGTTGTCCGACCCCGCGATCGAGCAGGTGCCGCAAGCGATTGTGGAGCAGCAGAGTACCGAGGTTGACAGCGTCAGCGGGGCGACGGTGACGAGCGAGGCGATCAAAGCCGCAGTCGCGGCCGCGCTCGAGGACGCGGGATTCTAACCCGCGATTCGACCGCGGAGCGGGGCCGGGGCGCACGTGTCCGGCCCCCAAAGCGCGGTTCAACGCCGATTCATATCAGGTCTCTCTATTGTACGCATATGCTTGTCTAATCTCTCGCGCACGGTCTATGATATGGCCATCATTGCCATGAACACGCGATTATTGTACTTGTTGTTGGTCGCTACGGTCACAACGACAGTTTTGATTGCCGGGGGTTGTGCATTGCTTCCGGAGACCGCTGAGCCGGAACCTGAGGAACCGGTAGAGACTGTCGAGCCTGAGGCCCCCGAGCCGGACCCAATCGAAGAAGCCTATCAAAGCATAAGCCTGTTCGTCGTTGCCGGTGACGCGGATGCGGCGCTCGAGGAGTATCGGCGCGCGGAGGTCGAGGATCCCGATGACCCTGATACTCTGGTGCTGCTTGCGCAGCTGCTGACTGCGGCCGGAATGCTCGAAGAGGCTCAGCAGGCGCTCGAAGAGGTGCTCGCGGAGGATCCTGATCACGTCGAGGCTTTGTTCCACTCGGCGTTGCTGTCCGGGTTCTGGGGTGATCGCGACCGGCAGGAAGAACGCCTGCAGCGGCTTGTCGAACGGCATCCCGAAGAGGCGCGGGCGCACGCAGCCCTCGGCGAGTTATACCTGGAGGACGGACGGTATGACCGTGCTCGCGAGGCCTTCGACACCAGCCTCGAGCACGACGAGGAGGAGTTTGTGGCGCTGCGCGGGCTCGGCAACGTTCTCCTGCGCCAGGAGGATTACGAAGAAGCCGAGGAGGTTCTCACCCGTGCAATCGAGCGTGAGCCTGAGTTCTCGTTTTCTTACGTAGACCGCAGCCGGGCTCGCCTCCGCACCGGCGACGCTGCCGGCGCCGAGCGAGACCTCAGCGCGGCGATTGAGCTGGAACCGGACTACGCCTGGAACTACCTGGACCGTGGAAGGCTTCGTGCCCAGCGGGGGCGGCTGGAGAGTGCGGAGGAGGATTTCTCACGCGCGATCGAGCTGAATCCGGATATATTTCTGTTTTACGTGCACCGAGCCCGAGTCTACGACTCTCTCGAGCAACTGGACGAGGCGGTTGAGGACTACCGCACCGCCTTTGAGATGCGGCCGGACTATTACGAGGGTTATGCTCACTTCGCGACCCTGTTGTATCTGGCCGGCGAGTATTCCGAAGCGGCCGATTATTTCGATAAGGCGTACCGGGAGCATCGCGACCTGCATGAGTACATGCTGCTTTCTGCGTTGTCTCGCAAGGAGGCCGGTGAGGAGCAGCAGGCGCGGCGCTACGTGGAAAACAATCTCAGACGGCTCTCACGAGACCATATCTTCCACCAGGTCGCCCGTTTCTACATGATTCCCGCTAACGAGGGGAACCTGTTGCGGCGAGTACAAAACGAGCGCGACCGGTATATCCGCGCACAGGCGAAGTTTTATGTCGCCGCCCAGTACGATCTACTCGGGCGCAGCCGCACCGCTCGTGAGCTGTATCACCAGGTGACTGACTACGCTCAAACCGGCATGATCGAGGCCCGGTTGGCGAAACACAATCTGGAGCGGTCCAGGTAGCGGAGTATGAAGGGAGTTCAGGAGCTCATCTCCAATCTCGATCGCAGGCGCCCCATAATCATACAGGCGCACGACTTTCCGGATCACGATGCAGTTGCGAGCGCCTACGCGCTTGCGTACTTACTCGAGTTGAACGAGATCCGGGCGCTTCTCAGTTACGGCGGTGAGATACAGAGCCAATCGCTCAGTGAAGCCATCCGGGTGCTCGAGATTCCGATTGTACCGAGCAGCAAACTGATGCCCGGCCCGGAGGCGCAGATCATCGTCGTCGATGGGTTCGCGGGCAACAAGAACATGACCGGTCTCCCGGGCGAGATCGTCGGAGTCATCGATCACCACACCCCGCCGACCGAGCCGGACTGCCGCTACTGGGATATCCGAGAGCATTACGGTGCGTGTTCCACCATCATCTATGAGTACTACAAGATTGCCACCGCGGAGATGACCAGATCGGTCTCCACCGCACTGCTGATGGGCCTGATGATGGATACCGCGTTCATGACGCGCGGGGTTTCACAGATCGATCTGGAGGCGTTTTCCACGCTCTTCTTCCAGGGCGACTGGAAGACCGGAAGCCGCCTGCTGAAAAACTCCCTGTCGCTCCGGGACCTTGGGGTGTTTCGTGAAGCGATCAATTCGTGTATTGTGGCCGAAGACTTCTGTTTTCTGCTCATCCAGAAGGAGTGCAGTCCCGAGGTCATGGCTCTCGTTGCCGACTTCTTCCTCGGGCTTCGCGAAGTCCACTTCGTCGTGGTCGTAGCGCCCGACCGCGAAGAGTACCGTCTCTCGGTTCGCAGCGAAGACCACGCGCGACCGAGCGACGTTGTAATCAAACTGGCGCTCGAGGGTATCGGGGCAGGCGGCGGGCACGTGCATATGGGAGGCGGAAGCATCCCGCACGATTTGTTCCCGGGCGAAGAGGGCTTGCGCCGTCGCTTCATGACCGCCCTCGGAATGGACTGAGGTATATGCAGATTACTGAGCAAGAGTCGCAGCCCGTCGGTGAGACGGTCACCGAACTGCAGCTCGATGGGCGCCGATTCACGATTCTGGGTACCGCGCACGTCTCGCAGGCGAGTGTGGATGCGGTACGCGATCTCATCGGTAACGAGCGGCCGGACCGCGTCTGCGTCGAGATCGACGACGGCCGATATCACTCACTTACCGATCCGGACGCGTGGCGCAAGCTCGATATCTTCCGGATTCTGAAGGAGCGCAAGGGCTTTTTGCTGCTCGGCAATCTGGTGCTGGCTTCCTTTCAGAAACGTCTGGGCCTGGACCTGGGTGTCAAACCGGGTGCCGAGATGCTGGCTGCAATCGAGGCTGCCGATGAGTACGATATCCCCTATACCTTTTGTGACCGGGAGATCCAGACCACGCTGCGGCGTGCGTGGCGCGGGTCGAGCCTGTGGGGCAAGAACAAGATGCTCGCGGCGCTGCTCGCTTCGGTGATCAGCGGCGAGAAGCTTCAGGAATCGGAAATTGAAGCTCTCAAGAACCAGAATGCGCTAGAGGCCATGATGGAGGAGCTCTCGGCGTATCTGCCGAAGGCGAAGTCGGTGCTGATCGACGAGCGCGATCACTATCTCGCCGCCAACATCTTCAAGAGCTCCGGCGATCATGTGGTCGCTGTGATCGGCGCGGGGCACCTCACGGGTGTGGTGCGAAAGCTCAAGCGCTTCGCAGCCGGGGAGGAGCGTCCGGACACCGAGGATCTCGACCGCGTCCCGCCGCCGAAACTCTGGACGCGAGCACTGCCGTACGTAGTGCCGGCGATAATCATCGCGCTGATCGGTTACGGCTTTGTCCAGGGTGGTTTCATGGGCGGCATGCGGTCGCTCGGGACCTGGGTTCTGGTCAACGGCACCCTCTCTGCTATCGGGGCCGCGGCGGCGCTGGCCCATCCGCTAACGGTAATCGGCTCGTTTCTCGCCGCGCCGTTTACCTCGATGAACCCCACCATCGGTGTCGGGTTCGTCAGCGCGGCGCTGGAAGCGCTGTTACGCAAGCCGCGGGTGGAGGATTTCGAGCGTTTACAGACCGACATCGCCCGCTTCCGCGGGTTCTTCCGTAACCGGTTCACCCGCATCCTGCTCGTGTTCTTCTTCGCGACGATCGGTAGCGCGGTCGGCACTTTTATCGCTATTCCGATGCTCTTCCCCGGAGTTGCTTAGCCGCTCCTCCCCCCGAAGACTGCGCGAATGCAGTCAGCCAGGCTCGCGACCGCGCTCGCCGAGAGATTTCGCGGCTCCCCCGGGGCGGGCGGCGGAGCGAAGAAGCGGGTGTAGCCGAGCTCCAGCGCGGTGCGGGCGCGCCGCTCCACCTGGCGGACCGGGCGTACTTCCCCTGCCAGGCTGAGCTCCCCGGTGACGATCGTCTGCGACGGCACCGCTTTACCGGTGCGCGCCGAGTACAGAGCGACCGCGAGCGGTAGCTCGACCCCCACCTCGGCGATCCGCATGCCGCCGGCGACGTTGACGTAGATATCGTGATCGCTGAAGGTGATTCCGAGATGACGCTCGAGGACTGCGGCCACGCGCGATACGCGTCCCGAATCGATGCGATCCGAAAAAACGCGTGATACGCCGCTCTTGGCGGGCACCGTCAGTGCCTGCAGCTCTACGATCAGGATGCGTGTACCCTCGAAGACCGGCGCTGCGGCGATGCCGGCCGGCACCTCCCCGCTTCGGCGCACGAGAAAGATTGAGGCCGGGTCGTGCACTTCGCGCAGCCCGCGCTCGTCCATCGCGAACAGTCCGATCTCCTCGATCGCGCCGAAACGATTCTTGGCGGGACGGAGGAAACGCAGCTCGTTGTCGGCATGGTCGAAATACAGTACCGCGTCGACGATGTGCTCGAGGAGCTTGGGGCCGGCGATGCTCCCCTCTTTGGTGACATGCGCCACCATCAGGAGCACCGCGCCGCTGCGCCGCGCCCAGTCGGTGAGCTCCTGCGCGCAGGCGCGAACCTGCGTCACGCCGCCGGCGATCGCGCCGAGCTCGGCAGCGAACAGGGTCTGAACCGAGTCGATGATCACCAGCTGCGGCCGGTCGGCGCTGAGCAACGCGTCGATCCGGCCGAGCTCGGTTTCACCGGCTACCTTAATGCCGGTGTCGCGCAGCCCGAGCCGGCCTGCGCGCAGGGCGATCTGCCGCGGCGACTCTTCGCCGCTGAGATACAGCGTCGAAAGCCCGGCGGCAGCGGCCGCCTGCAGCATCAGCGTCGACTTGCCGATCCCCGGCTCGCCGCCGATAACCACCGCAGCGCCGGGCACGAATCCGCCGCCGAGCACGCGATCGAGCTCGCCGATACCGCTTGAAATGCGCTGCTCGAGCTCCTGCTCGAGTTCGTCCAGCCACGCCGCATCGGCGGCGTCCGCGGCCCCGCCGGCGCGGGCAGCTGCGTGGGCGTCCGGCGTCCCGCCGCGCTCATCCGCGTGCCGGGCAGAACCCGGCGACGTGCTCCCGCCTGCGCCTTCACCGCCCGGGGACGCCGCGGCGCCGAGCCGCCCGAGTCCGGACCGGCCCGGGCGGGATTGATCTACGCTGTGCTCCCTAAAACTATTCCAGGTGCCGCACTCGGGGCAGCGGCCGAGCCACTTGAGCGTTTCGTACTCGCATGTGCCGCAACGATAGCGGGTGGCCGGAGCGCGCGCCATCTGATGAAACCTGCGTGCCGCCGCTCAGTACAGCTGGCGAGCGAGGATCACGCCTTCTATCTGACCGATGTGTTGCAGCCCTTCATCCGAGACCGGCTTGTTGAGGTCGATGATGTTATACGCGAGCGGACCGCGATGGCGGTTGAGGAGGTCCTCGATATTGATGTCTTCGTTCGCCAGGACGCTCGCGATCTGGCCGACCATATTGGGCACATTGCGATTGGCGACGATCAGCCGGCTGACTCCGGGTGTCGGCTCCATATAGCAGTCGGGGAAGTTCACGGCATTCTCGGTGTTCCCGTGTTCGAGATACTCGATTATCTGCCGGCAGGCCATCTCGGCGCAGTTGTCCTCCGACTCAGGCGTGCTCGCCCCCAGATGCGGGATAGCCAGCACACCCGGCTTGCCCGCCACGGTTTCGGTGGGGAAATCGGTGACGTAGGCCCCCACTTTGCGGTCCTCCAACGCCTTTACCAGGTCTTCTTCGTGGACCAGCCCGTCACGCGCGAAGTTCAGAATCCTGACCCCGCTTTTACACTGCTCGAACTGCTCCGCTGCGAGGAGGTTCCGAGTTTTGTCGTTGAGCGGAACGTGCAGGCTGATGTAGTCCGAGACTGCCAGCAAATCCTCGAGCGTGTTGGCGCGCTGAATGGAGCGCGAAAGTCCCCAGGCAACATCAACCGAGATGTAGGGGTCGTACGCGACGACGTTCATCCCGAGCGCGCGCGAGGCTGCGGCATTGGCAACCCGGGCCCCGATAGCTCCGAGCCCGATCACACCGAGCGTCTTGTTCATAATCTCCGGACCGGCGA
>PUNW01000347.1 GCA_003552665.1 Spirochaetaceae bacterium
AGTGGAGTCCAAACTCGCGTGGGAACAGGCTGGTAAGGACTGTCCCGGAATCAACTGCGGCACGCTCCATAGCGCAGGTGACATAACGCGACTGCTCAATCAGCATCGGACTAATCGTGAGGAGGAGCGCAACGGATGTGGGTGAAGTTCTGGGGCAGCCGCGGCTCGCATCCGCGCCCGCTGACTACTGACGAGTTTCGGGCCAAGATTTCGAGTATCATCCAGAGGGCGCGTCCGGAGGATCTGGAGAGCCCGGAGTGCCGCGAGCGGTTCATGGCGGGGTTGCCGAGCTGGCTTTTCCGGCCTCTGGGAGGGAATACCACCTGCATCGAGGTGCGACTCTCCGACGGCACGGTTGTGATATTCGATGCAGGAACCGGTATTATTGAGCTCTCAAATGATCGTAAGCGGCGCGGCGTACGCGACCGCGAGTATCATCTGTTCCTCACTCATTTTCACTATGATCATATTCAAGGGTTTCCGTTCTTTGCTCCCGCCTATAGTCCTGAGGTTCGTCTGGAGTTTTATCATCCCAAGGAAGGGCTCGAGCATATCATGAAGGAGCACATGCAGCCGCCGTATTTCCCGATCACGATCGAGGAACACATGGCGGCCGGGATGCGGTTCAACCGTCTGGGTGAGGATCCAGTGCAGCTCGGGTCGGCGCAGATCACCTGGCGCAAGATGCGGCACCCCGGCGACTCTTTTGCCTATAGGATCAGCGAGCATGGTCGCAGCCTCGTCTATGCTACCGATTGCGAGTTATCGCCGAAGGATTTCGAGCGTGAACGCGAAAACGAGAATTTTTTCGCCGGGGCGGATATACTCATACTGGACGCCCAATACACGCTGAACGAGGCAATCGAGAAACACGACTGGGGGCATTCATCGTTTAGTCTAGGGGTGGATTTTGCCTTGAGCTGGAACATCGGCACGCTGTATCTCTTTCACCACGAGCCGCAATACAGCGACAAGCAGTTGTATCAGAATCTGACGGCGGCGCGATACTACGCGCAGACCATCAGTTCTGCGAAACTCGCGGTCCATCTTGCTGAAGAAGGGACGGAGTTCACACTATAGCACAGCGCATGACGGACGGGACCGGTCAGTCGGCCGAGCTACGTATACAAGGCGATACGCTCATTGCATTGTACTTGCACCTCAGCGAGTCGGAGCGGGAGCTGCCGCACGAGCTGCAGTTGCTCACCGACCAACTCGAACGGGTGCTCTACGATCACCTTTCCATCGAACAGATGGAGAATCTAAACCGGCTATACGCCGCTGGAAAACCAATTTTAGGACGAGGTTCCGAGCCTCCGCGCCGAGACCGGCGCGAAAGCTGACGAACCGGGAGCACGGAATGAACGTTGGTCGCTTGAAACTCGCCTTTGTGACCATTCTCATGGGACTGCTGTTTGTGACGGCAGTCGCCGGCGAATACAATCCGCCCGACGGGGGCGAGGATCTCTATCAGTTACTCGGCCCGCGCCAGTTGTCGCGTGGGTTCAGCGTAACGAGCCTGGCCGTACCGAGCGCACACAGTATGAATCCGGCGGCGGCAGGGTTGCTGCAGCGGACAACGTTGGACGCATCGTACACCGGGATCACCGGCTTCGGCGACCGCGGTGACAAGCAAGGGTGGCAAGGACATGTCGGCAATCTAGCGATCTCACACCCTAATCCCTACGGCGTACTAACCGGCTCCGCCCATTTCGTTTCAAACCAACTGGATGCGATGAACTGGGGTAACACCGGTATACTGCGCGGAAGCTTCGCAACCGAGCTCTACCCGGATTTCCTCGTCGGCGCCGGACTCTGGGCGGCTGCCGGAGGCGATCGCGACGACATGACCGGGGCGGTCGCCGCCGACCTGGGGATGATCTATCTGATGGGTGACCGCGGACCATTTCGGGACCTGCGGTGGGGAACCGCGCTCAAGAACATCGGAAGCTTCTACCGGCCGGTATCGGGGCGCGGTGCAATGCCCGGGCCGTTCACACCCGCCACCGGGTTCGGCTTTTCGGTGCTCCGAACCGACAACCTTACCTGGGATGCGAACTTCGACCTCAGCGCGCCGAGTTTTCAGAATCTGCGGCTCAACCTCGGGACCGGGCTGGAAATCGGAGAGCGCGTCGGCCTGTCGATGGGATATCAGATCGATCTTCAGCAGGTGTTGAACTCCGACCGTGTGGAGCAGCGCAGCCCGCTGCCGAGCTTCGGAGTCAGCGTGCGGCTGGTACCCGGAGCCGACCCGCCTGAGCCGGGCTCGCGACGCGCCGGCGAGTTGGATATGCAGAGCGGAAGCGCCGCCCTGTATGGTGATACCTGGGGCTTCTCGACCGGAGTTACGGTGCCGCTCGGCGGGCTGGATACCGAAGGTCCGGTGATCGAGACCGACTACGAGCAGCCGGTCTATATTTCGCCGAACAACAGCGGCGTGCAGGATGATCTGCGCTTGAAGCTCAGCATCACCGACGAGAGTGAGGTTGCGGGCTACAGCGTTGAGATTCGCAACGACGACGGCGAAATCGTGCGAACTCTCGGCCACATCGAGCCGCGACCGGAGCAAGTGGATATCCGTGACGCCTGGCGGCGGCTGCGGACACCGCGCACCGGAATCGTCGTTCCTGAGGAGCTGCGCTGGGACGGCCGCGGCGACGCCGGCGGTACCGTCACGGACGGACGCTATACGTTGCAGATCGAGGCCTGGGACGAACATGACAACCGCAGTCGCAGTGACGTAAAGGTTGTGCATGTCGACACCGAGCCGCCCGAGGTCACTGTTCAAGCGCCGCCGCGCGAGCGCCGGGTGCTACAGCTTGCCGATGACGGTGAGACCTACGAGTTCACGATCGAGCAAAGCGGCAGCGCTGAGGACCGCTGGGAAGCGCGCTTTGAGAATGCAGCCGGAGAGACGGTACGCACCTACAGCTGGACAGACCGCGGTCCCGAGACGATTGTATGGGACGGCCGCGATCAGGACGGTGAGCTTCTCCCGGACGGGGTTTACCGTTACGGCATCGAAAGCACCGACCGGGCCGGCAATCACACCCGCGAACAGGTTGAATCGATTATCCTGAATACCACGCCGACTCCGGCCTCGCTTACGATCGATCACGCGCACTTCTCGCCGAACGACAACGGCCGGCGGGACACGGTAACGATAAGCGTTGACCTGCCGGTGCGCACCGCGCTCGAGCGCTGGAGTCTGGAGATAGCCAACGAAGCCGGAGAGGTGGTCAGGAGGCATTCCGGCACCGACGAAGTGCCGGAAGAAATCGTGTTCTACGGGCGCAATGACCGCGGCGAGTTGCTGCCGGAAGGCCGCTACCGGGCGACGCTGGCGGCGGAGTATCGCAACGGTCACCGTCCCTCAGCACAGTCACCGGCTATGATCCTCGACCTGACCCCGCCGCGGGCGACCGTCCGCACCGAAACTCCAGTGTTCTCCCCCGACGGCGACGGGGTGCTCGATGCCGCGGTCTTCTTTCAGGACACAACTCGGGAAGAGCTCTGGCTCGGCCGGATTACCGACGAAAACGGCGAAACGGTGCGAACGATGTCGTGGCGAGAAACCGCTCCGCTGCGCTTCGCCTGGGACGGCAAGAGAGACTCGGGCGAGCTTGCGGGCGACGGAGTCTACTATTATCAGTTGCAGTCCACCGACCGTGCCGGAAACCGCGGCAGCTCGAACCGCGTGGAAGTACGGCTCGACACCGCGGAGACCCCGGTGCTGCTGACGGCCGAGTACGATGCGTTTTCCCCGAATGCCAGCGGCGTTCGCGACAGCATCGGATTGTTCCCGAAGCTCGAGCGCAATGCCGATATGGTGCGCTATGACCTCGAGATAATCGATATCGAGAACGATAGCGTCGTGCGGCGCTTCAGCGGGGAAGAGAGTATGAGCGAGCGCTACCGCTGGGACGGGCGAGATCGCGAAGGCCGAACCGCTGCCGACCGCATGTACAAAGCGCGACTGGAGATTCTCTACACCCACGGAAACCTGGAGGAGGCGTTCACCGAGCCGTTCGAGCTGGATACGGTATACCCCGAAGCCACGGTGGAGATTCCGGATAAGCTCTTCTCGCCCGACGGTGACGGGTATAAGGATACCGTCCTGATCCGACAGCGCTCCGACCGCGAGGAGGTTTGGGAGGCGCGGATAGAGAATGCCGACGGCGAGACGGTGTGGACGCGCTACTGGAACAACGAACTGGAAGACTTCGAATGGGACGGCACCGACGATGAAGGCAACTCTGTTCCGGACGGATTCTATCGGTACGTTGTTGAAACCCGGGACCGGGCCGGAAACCATACCGAAGTCGCGCTGGACGGCATCGAGATCGACACTCGACCGACGCCGATATTCGTAACTACCGAATACTCCGGCTTCTCGCCGAACGATAACGGTTTCAGAGATACCGTTGAGATCAATACCTTCACCAATCTTACCGACGGGGTGAAGGAGTGGTCGCTCGAGATCGAACACGAGGACCGCGGCGTGATACGGACCTACAGCGGCGAAGAGCTCGATGACAGCGAGAGTTTTGTTTGGGACGGCCGCTCGGAGGAGGGTGAGGTTCACCAGGGCTGGTACCGAGCGCGATATAAGGTGGTATATCACAAGGGCAACCGACCGGAGGCCGAAACGTCGCGCTTCCTGCTCGATAGCGAAGCCCCCGAGGTCACGGTCGATCTGGACCCGGTTCCGTTCTCGCCCGACGCCGACGGGGTGGATGACGAGCTGTTCATCTCGATCGGGGTCGAGAATGCCAGCGATATCGCCTATTGGCAGTTTGATATCCTCGATCGCAACCGAAACTTCTTCAACGAGTTTTCCGGTCGCGGAACTCCGCCGTCAGAGCTGATCTGGGACGGTCGGGCCATCGATGGCGACCTGGTGATATCGGCCGAGGACTATCCCTACGAGCTCGAGGTGGTCGACGTGCTCGGAAACCGCACCAAGGTGGAAGGTGTCATACCGATCGACATCCTCGTGATCCGCGACGGAGACCGCTACCGTGTGGCGATCGCGAACATCACCTTCGGTCCTGACAGCCCTGAGTTGATCATCGATGAGACCGACGAGCAAGGAGTGAGGAACCTCGCGATCTTGGACCGGCTGGTCGAGATATTTGACCGCTACCGGGACTACGAGGTGACGATCGAAGGCCACGCGGTGAATGTCACCGGTACCGAGCGTGAAGAGCGCGAGGAGTTGCAGCCGTTGTCGCTGGCGCGGGCCGAAGCGGTCAAGGGCGAGCTTGTGGAGCGCGGACTGCGCTCCGACCGTTTTACGACCGAGGGACGCGGCGGTACGATGCCGCTGGTGCCGCATGACGACCTGGAGGAGCGCTGGAAAAACCGGCGCGTTGAGTTTATACTCGACCGCTGAGAAAAGAAAAGCAGGATAATACCGGCATGAAACGGGCTGTGACCATCATCGCATCAGTTGGGCTGTTCATCTTTTCGGCAACAGTCGCCGCCGGGGGATACCTATACTATCTCTCTCTACCTCCCGACAGCTCTGATAGCGAGCCGGTGGCCTTTCGGGTGGAGGAGGGTGAACCGGTCGCGCGGATCGCCTCCCGGTTGCGGGAGGCGGGGCTGCTGCGCTCGGTTTTGCCGATTCGACTTCTCAGTCGGCTCCATGAGACTGAAACGAGGTTTCAGCGCGGCAACTACGCGCTGCAGCGCGACATGAGCGCGGTTGAGGTACACCGCCGGCTCACCACTGGCGGGCAGGTGCTTACGCGGGTGACGATTCCCGAAGGGCGCAATACCGCGCAGATTGCTCGCAGTCTCGATCGCCACGGAATCACCGGCGAAAAGGAGTTTCGGGCCGCCGTCACCGACCCGGAGTTACTGAGGGAGCTCGGCATCCCGGCCGACAGTGCCGAGGGGTACCTGTTTCCGGACACATACCATTTCCCGGAGGAGTTTCCCGCGGAGCTCGTGGTTCGCACCATGGTTGCCACCTTCTTTCGCACGCTTGAGCGCATAGCGCCCGAATACCGCCGGTTGGAGCCGCAGGCGCTGCACGAACGCGTCATCATGGCATCGATTGTGGAGCGCGAGTATATCACCAAGGAGGAGGCGCCGCTGATCGCGTCGGTCTTCTATAACCGCTTGGAGGCGGGGATGCGTCTTGAGTCTTGCGCCACG
>PUNW01000203.1 GCA_003552665.1 Spirochaetaceae bacterium
GTCAATCATTCGCAAGCTCGAGGAGCAGGGCGAGATCGTGGTTGCGCGCGCCGGCGAAGACGAGCTTGTTGTGTAGCACAGGATAGGCTATGGCGAAGAACGTGTTTCGTGCAGGCGAAGTCGCGGTGTCTCAGAGCCGTGTTTTCATTCCGGCTCCCGAGCAGCGCATGGCACCGATTACGATTGACGAGCCGGCTGCGGCGGAGGAATACACCGGTCCGACCGCCGACGATTTGCGGCGCGAAGCCGAGGAGTTCAAAAAGCAGTGGGATGCCGAGCGCGAACAGATGATCGCGGAGGCGAAGGCCGAAGCCGAACGCATCGTGGAGGAAGCTGAGCAGACCGCGTTCGAAGAGGTCAAGAAGAAGAACGAGCAGGCACAAGAGGTGAAGCAGGAGGCCGAGGCCGAAGCGGAGCGCATCAGGCAAGAGGCCGAAGGGAAGGCTGCCGAGGTCGTGCAGGAGGCGGAGCAGAAAGCGCGGCAGGTTGAGTCCGACGCATTCGAGCGCGGACGCAAGGAAGGCCACGAGCAGGGCTTCCGCGAAGGGCACGCCGAGGCCGAGCGCGTTATAGACCGGCTGCATGTGATTCTCAACCGGGCGATCGACCGGCGGCAACAAATTCTTGAAGAGAGCGAGTCACAGATTATCCATCTGGTGCTCGAGATATCGAAGAAGGTGATAAAGGTCCTGTCGGAGAATCAGCGCAACATAGTGGTCAACAACGTGGTGCAGGCGCTGCAGAAGCTCAAATCGAAATCCGACGTGATCATCCGGGTTAACCTCGCCGACCTCGAGATGACGAGCAAGCATATCGATACGATCATCGAGCGCATAGAGCGTGTCGGTAACGTCACCGTAGCCGAGGATTCCACTGTTGACCCGGGTGGGTGCGTGATTGAGACGGATTTCGGCGAGATTGACGCGCGGATCTCGTCGCAGCTGCGCGAGATTGAAGACCGCATACTCGAGCTCGCGCCGATTCGCACGCAGTATCGGCAGGAGTGAGCGATGGCGCTGTGAACGGGAGGGAGGGGCCCGTCGTGAGCGTACTTGACAAATATACCGCGCTGGTCGACCGGATCGACCCTATCAAACAGATCGGGCGGGTGAAACGCGCCCAGGGACTCATCCTCGAGAGCAACGGGCCGCAGGCTTCGGTGGCCGAGCTGTGTCAGGTAATCCTGAACGATCATACCATCTGGGCGGAAGTAGTCGGGCTGCACGGCAACACCGTGCAGCTGATGCCGTTCACCGAGGTCTCGGGTGTGGAGGTCGGTGCGCCGGTGGTGGCAACCGGCGAGCGTCTGCGCGTGCCGGTGTCGGATAAACTCCTCGGGCGGGTGCTCGATGCGCGCGGCTTCCCGGTGGACGGGAACGGTGACGTCGGCTCGGCCGAGTTCTACCCTGCGGTTGCCGACCCGCCCGAGGCGCTGGAGCGCACCAGGATAGACGAACAGATGGTGACCGGCGTGCGTGCGATCGACGGGCTGGTTGCTACCGGTAAGGGACAACGGCTCGGGATTTTCTCCGGCAGCGGTGTCGGAAAGAGCACTTTGATCGGGATGATCGCCCGCAACACCGCCGCCGACGTCAACGTGATCGCCCTGATCGGGGAGCGCGGCCGCGAGGTGCGGGAGTTCATCGAGAACGACCTCGGCGAGGAGGGGCTTGCGCGGTCGGTAGTCGTGGTGTCTACCTCGAACACCCCGCCCCTGGCACGCCTGCGCGGCGCGTACGTGGCCACCGCAATCGCCGAGTATTTTCGCGACCGCGGCAAGGATGTGACCCTCCTGTTCGATTCGATCACGCGTTTTGCGCGCGCGCAGCGCGAGATCGGGCTTGCGGTTGGTGAGACGCCGGCCAACCGCGGCTTCCCGCCTTCGATGTTTTCGCTGCTTCCGAAGCTGCTCGAGCGCAGCGGCACCTCGGGGAGAGGCAGCATAACCGGCTTCTACAGCATTCTCGTCGAAGGCGATGACATGGACGAACCGGTAGCCGATACGGTGCGCGGGATACTCGACGGGCATCTCGTTCTGGCTCGCAGGCTGGCCGAACGATATCATTATCCGGCGGTGGATGTGCTCGGCTCGGTCTCACGGCTCGCCAACAAGGTGACCCCAAGGGCGGTGCAACAGGCCGGAGGGTATCTGCGCAAGCTACTGGCGGTCTACCGCGACGCCGAGGATCTGATCAACGTAGGAGCTTATACCCGCGGAAGCAACCCCGAAATTGACGAGGCAATCGAGATCGTGCCGCAGATCAACCAGTTTCTGCGACAGGACATCGACGAGAAGGCGCCGATCGAGGAGACGTACCGCTGGATGCTGCAGCTCGCGGGCATGCCCGAACAAGAGAACCCAGCGGGCGAGGGCTTCGGTGCCGGAGGCCCCGCCGGCTCGGCAGGCAGCGGCCCGGCGAGCGGCGGACCGGCAGGCGGCGCCTCCGAGGCGGAGGAGCCGCCGGTGATATCGAGCGCCGCGCAGCTGCTGAACCGAGGAGGATCCGAGCGCAACGATGCGTGAGTTTCGTTTTCGACTTGAGCCGATACTCTCGATCAGACGCCACAAGACCAAGGAGACCGAAATAGCGCTTGCGCGCGTCGACGGCGAGTGCATCAAGCTTGAGCGCCGGATGGGCGAGCTGTATGCCGAGCGTGACCGCGCATACCGGGAAGGCCGCAGTGCCGATCTGGAGTTCCGCGTCGTCCAGGCGGCCTACATCGCTCGTCTGGAAGCGGCGCTGACCGAAGCCGGGCGGCAGCTCGAGCAGCTGGAAAGCGAGCGCGAGCGGCTGCGGGAAGAGTATCGCCGCGTGGCGCGTGACGAGCAGGTGCTCGACAAGCTCCGCGAGCGCCGGGCGGACGAGCACTATCGCGGGGAGCGCGCGGCGGAGTTCTCGGAGATGAACGAGACCGGTATTAACGTCACGTCGCGGCGCAACCTCGAGCGCGAAACACTGCAGGAGTAGGAGCGAGTATGCCTGAGTTCAGACGCTTTGGACCGCTTGTGCAGGTCGGTGGGCTGCTGCTGCTGGTAGTCCTGCTGACAGCCGGTGGATCAATCTGGTTTCACTATCTTGGGGTGATTGACGCCGTCGACACTTTTGCTCCCGTGCTGCGGTTGGTAGGGGTAGAGCCGCGACCGCCGGTTGAAGCGGTGGAGGACCCCGAGCTGCTCGAAGCCGAGCGTGCGCAGGTTCAGGCCGAGGCCTTGGCGATGCGTGAAGAAGAGCTTGTTGAGCGCGAACGTGAGATCGAGGAACAGTTCGCGGAGATAGAACGCCGGCGTGAGGAGCTCGAGCAGCGTGAGCGAGAAATCGAAGATCGCGAATTTTCATTTAATGAGCGGGTGCGGCGGTACGAGAATAGAAGAGAGGCTGTGATTCAGAACTCTCGGGATCTAACCAATATGCCTCCGGCCCAAGCGGTACAGATCCTCGAGAGCTACGATGATCAGGACTTAGTCGAACTGTTCCGAGTCACCGAGGAGATTGCCCGGGAAGAGGGCACCTTCTCATTCGTGCCGCTGTGGTTGGCCGAATTGCCGCCTGAACGAGCGGCCGAGGTTCAGCGCAAACTGACGGTGAGGGCGGAACAGTGATCTGGAGGAGCCCTCGTGCTGCAACACTACCAATACGGGCATCATTCCGGTCACCGGTCGGGCTTGGTGCCCGATCCTTCCGATCCGCGCTTCGTGAGCGGAGGGGGAGTCCGGAGCTCGGGGCTGCCGCTGCTTGCCCCGCCGGACACCGGCGGACGAAGCGGCTTCGAGTCTGAGCTCCATCGAGCTCTTTTCCCGTCAGCGGCCGACAGGCTGAATCAGCAGGCAGGGCGCGCTTCCGGCTTTGAGTCGCGGCAGCTGCCCGGGGCGCACGACCAATATGCCGATTATCGCAGTCGACTCGACGACCACGCGATCGGTGAGACCGCAGAGCGGATCCTTCGGCAGATGCGGCAAATCGACGAAGACATTGAGGACCGTATTCGGGAGCGCCTGCGCGAGCTCGAGCGCCAGGAACTGACGGCAGCCGACCGGGCGCACCTCGCACGCGTGCGCGCAGCCGAGGAGGACGGTGCCTCCGCAGCGCGCGCCGTGCGGGACCGCGAGCGCGACGCCGCAGGCGCCCGTGAGGCCGACCGCAGCGCGACCGGTCTCGATCTCGAGTCCCTTGCGCAACTGCTGCGTCGGTTGAGAGCCGCCGGGGACGACGGAAAGCCGGATGCGCGTGAGTCGGACAAACGCCTCTCCGGCCTCAACGCTTTTGCTGCAGACGAGGCGGCCGCCAACAAGCTTGACACCCTGGTCAGGGAGCTCCTCACGAAGCTCGAACAGCTTGCGGCCTACGCCGAGTCGGCCGACGAGAAGCTCGACGGTACCGCTGAATCGCGAGCGCGCATCGGCCTGCCCGACACCTACGGTACTAACACTTCCGGTGCCGAGGACGGTGAGGCCCTGGTGAAGAGTCGCGTCCTTGCAGGCCTCGACCGCGCCGCCGATATCCGGTTCAAGGGCGACGACGGCCTGGACAACATCGATAGCCGGCGCCTCGAAACGTACGCCCTCGAAACCGGCGGCCGCGATCCTGAGGAGCTTCGCGAGCTCGTTGCCCGGTTGCGGCGCGTGCAACAGATTCTGACCGGCGAGCACGGCGATCCGCCGGCCGAAACCGACGGCACCAAAGCAGGGGAACGAGTGCAGCGCCTCGAGGTCGGACGCATGCTCGAGCTCCTGCAGCGCTTGCGCGATGAGGGCGGCGCGGCCGGAAACGAGCGGGTAGACGCCGAGGCGGTTGCGCGGTTGCGCGAGCGACTGGAGCGGCGCGAAGCGGGGCGCCGCGACGACGCCGGACGTGCCGCCGAACGCTTGGCCGGGCGTGAGGACGACGAATCGCGCGATCCGCGGGTGCGCGTGCGTGACCTGCGTTCGCGTTTCGAAGCCAGGCACCGTGCCCGGCACGAGGGTGACGGCGAAGGCCGCGCCGGCGCCCGCGCTGAGCGCGCAGGCTCCGAGAGTGGCGGCCGATCCGAGAGTGGCGAGCAAACCGCAGGAAGGGCAAGCCGTGGCGGCGAGCTCCGCGCCGAGTTGTCCGACGGCGGAGAATCAGGCGCGCAGCGCGGCGTTGCGCGCGCCGACCTGGCTGCCTGGGGTCAGGGAAGCACCGCTTCGCGGGCCGCGGCACAACAGCAGGCCGAGGCACAGCTCGCCCGGCACCTGCGGAGCGAGCTACCCGACCAGGTGCTCCGCCAGGCGCAGATGGTCATTCGCGGCGAGAACGAGGGTGAAATGCGCCTGAGCCTGTACCCACCGGAGCTCGGCGGCGTGCGGGTCAGAATGCAGGTGCAAGACAACCTAATTGCAATCCGGTTTATTGTCGAGAATAGTACTGTGCGCGACGTGTTTGAGCAGAATCTGCACGTCCTGCAACAGCAACTGGCCGACAGCGGCTTTGAGAACGCCGGGATCGAGGTTTCGGTGGGCGGCAACTCCAACGGAGAGCGCCAAGAGAACCGGGCGGGAACGCATAACCGCGAGGTGGAGCAGCTCGATTCGGGAGTTCCACCGCTTGTGGAAACCTACCGGGAAGATACGCAGATTGATTTTATGGTGTGAGCGAAGGAGTAGCGGTTTATGGAACTTGACCATACGATGGGCGGCGGCGAGCTGTCGCGCCTGAAGTCACAGATCGAGCAGTTTAACAAGAGTTTGCATTCCGACCGTGCGCCGAAGCAGGAGCTCGGTCGCGACGACTTTCTCAAGATCCTGATCACGCAGCTGCAGCATCAGGATCCTACCTCGCCGATGGAGGACAAAGAGTTTGTGGCGCAGATGGCGCAGTTCTCCGCGCTCGAGCAGATGACGAACATTTCGCGCGAGTTCCAGAAACTGGCCTCACTGGTGAGCTCCGGTCAGGCGGCGCAATTGGTCGGGCGAACCGTGGAGGTTCAGCAGGGCGACCAGGTTGTCGAGGGAGTGATTGAGCAGGTAACCACCGGGGAGTTTCCGCAGGTGAAGCTCAACGGGAACTATTACGACTACGAAGATGTTGTCCGTATCAGTCAGTAAGGGGGCGTAACGATATGATGCGATCGCTGTACTCCGGTGTCTCCGGACTTCAGAACCACCAAACCAGGATGGACGTAATCGGTAACA
>PUNW01000271.1 GCA_003552665.1 Spirochaetaceae bacterium
GCGGTACCACCGTGATCCTGCATCTGAACGACGACGGCAAGGAGTTTGCCTCGCGCTGGAAGCTCGAAGACATCGTCAAGAAGTACTCCGACCACATCGCCTTCCCGATCTACCTGCATTACGAGAAGAAGGAGTACGACGACTCCGGCAAAGAGAAGGGCTCAACGCCGACGGTCGAGCAGGCCAACAGGGCCTCGGCGCTGTGGAAGCGCTCCAAATCGGAGCTCTCGGAAGAGGACTACCACGAGTTCTACAAGGCGATTGCGCACGATACCGAAGACCCGCTTCTGTACCTCCACACGCATGCCGAAGGCACGCTGGAGTACTCCACGCTGTTCTACGTGCCGAAGACCGCGCCGTTTGACCTCTACCACGCCGACTACCGCCCCGGCGTGAAGCTCTACGTGAAGCGGGTGTTCATCACCGATGACGAGAAGGAGCTCATGCCGACCTACCTGCGCTTTGTGCGCGGCGTAATCGACAGCGAGGACCTCCCGCTGAACGTGAGCCGCGAGATGCTGCAGCACAACCGGGTTTTGAGCAGCATCCGGCAGGCCTCGGTGAAGAAGATCCTCGGCGAGTTCGAGCGCATCGCTAAGGACGAGCCGGAGAAGTACGCGCAGTTTATCGAGCAGTACAATCGTCCGCTGAAGGAAGGGCTGTACGGCGACTTCACCAACCGCGATACGCTGCTCGAGCTGGTGCGCTTCAAGTCCACCAAGGCCGACGGCTGGGTGAGCCTCGCGGAGTACAAAGAGCGCATGCAGCCCGACCAGAAGGCGATCTACTACATCACCGGCGGCGATGAGCACACGCTGCGCAACTCTCCGCTGCTCGAGGCCTATCGCAAGAAGGATATCGAGGTCTTGATCATGGATGACGAGATCGACGAGATGGTCGTACCGATGATCGGCACCTACCAGGAGACCGAGCTCAAGCCCATCAACCGTAGCGAGGTCGGTGAGGACATCAAGGACGAGGGCGACAAGGAGAAGGCCGAGGAGCTGAAGCCGGTGGTGGAGCGGATCAAGAGCGCACTCGGCGACCGGGTCAAGGATGTGCGCGTCTCATCACGGCTTGACGAATCGCCGTCCTGCATCGTCCTCGATGAGCACGACCCCAGCATGAAGATGCAGGAGCTGCTGCGCGCGATGGGGCAGACGAACCTCCCCGAGGTAAAGCCGATTCTGGAGGTCAACCCGTCGCACCCCATCGTCGAAGCGCTCAGGAATCACACCGACGACGGCATGGTCGAGGACGTGGCGTTTCTGCTGCTGGATCAGGCTCTGCTGGTGGAAGGCGCGCCGGTGAAGGACCCGGCCGAGTTCGTCAAGCGGATGAACAAGATTCTGGCCAAGGCCGTGTGATTGTCCGAGTCCGAGCTTACGGTGCCAGAAACTCCCCACGAGCGGCTGAGAGAGCCCCGCGAGGAGTGGTGTGTCTGGAGCAATAGGCGGGGCGTGTGCGGGATTTGACAAAGACTGAACTGTGTGCTAACCTCCTCTGTCGTATACCCGTTGTATACCGCAGTATTGTGCGGTATGCTGAGCGAAACTGTCTGACAGTTCCATGCTCTCCAAGTGCGGTTTCTCTACGGTGTGCGGGAAGCAGCCGGGGGCTGTCGGCGCGAGGCGTGCAAGCTCGGCGAGTGAACATGACAGCGGCGCATCAAAACCCGAACTATAGGGGCGCACGACGGCTGCCGATAGCGGGCGAGCGGGCTAACAATGGCGAGCGGGCTAACAATACTGAGAGTAGCGACCATGGCAACACGAATTGTCATCACGGGCGGCGTCTCTTGACTTGAATACCACGCGGGATGCGCCGGTACGGTTCATCCTGGAACGAGCATAACCAACTGATGAGGAGAGGAAGCAATGTCCCTTGTAACAGGCGCGGGGCGCGTTACGCCGCCCCTTCAAGAGCTCGAAAAGCACTTTGACAAATGGGAGAAGACGAAGGATCTCGTCGATCAGTTCATCGACATCATCCTGAACTACCGCCAGAGCGGACATCCAGGTGGGTCACGTTCGAAGGTGTACATGCTGCTCTCGCTGATGTTGAGCGGCGCTATGCGCTACGATATCCGGCATCCGGAGAAGCCTTTCGGCGACAAGTTCGTGCTCGGCGCTGGGCATACGGTGCCGCTGATATACACTACGCTTGCGGTTCTGAATGAGGCCTTGCGGGCGAAGTACGAACGTACGGGCGATGAGCGGTACCGTATACCGCAGGAAGACGAACGAGCTCTGTACTGGGAAGATCTCCTCGGATTCCGGCGGAACGGCGGACTTTCGGGACACGCGGAGTCCGAGGGTAAGTCCTTGTTTTTGAAGGCCAACACCGGCCCGTCCGGCCACGGTAACCCGGTGGCGGCGGGTCTGGCGCTTGCGTTGAAGCGCGCCGGAGCGGGCGAGGTGAAGGTGTTTATCGTGGAGGGTGAGGGCGGCTTGACGCCGGGATCTACGCACGAGACGCTCAATACCGCCTGGGGGCTTGCGCTCGATAACCTGCATTACCTTGTCGACTGGAATGATTTCGGCATCGACGATCACCCAGTGAGTGCCGTGGTCTCCGGTGGTCCGAAAGAGTGGTTCGGATCGCACGGATGGCGCGTCTGCGGCACCGACAAGGGAGACGATTGGAAAGCGGTCGCTGAGACGCTCGGAAGGCTCGTCGGTGAGAGTGACGGCGACCAAGCGCCGTCGGTAGCGTATTTCAAGACGCGCAAAGGCCGAGGATACCTCAAGTACGACAACGCTTCCCATGGCGCGCCCCATCCCATCAACAGCGAACAATACTGGCAGCTGAGGAAAGATTTCGCCGAGAAGTACGGTGCGGAGTTCGTGAACGTCGACGGAGAGGCGCCGAAAGACCCCGCGGCACGCACCCAGGAGTTCCGTGCAAACCTGAAAGCGGTGGTCCAGGTACTGCGCAACGATGAGACGCTTGTTGACTATCTCGCGGATACGCTCGTGGAGATAGGCGAGAGCGTTCCGCAGCGACCGTCCGGTTTCAAGCTCGCGGTGCAGGGCAACCCCTATACTGATGCGAAGCTCTTCGACTACGAGCGATATCCGGAGGAGATCTACCGTAAACCCGGCGAGAAGGCACCGAACCGCGCTGCGCTTGCTGCGTGGGGGGCGTGGATCAACAGTTACGCTGCCGAGCGATACGGTCGACCGATCTTCGTCGCTGCCTCGGCGGATCTTGCCGGCTCGACAAATCTCAAAGGTTTCGGCGACGGGTTCGGAGAGTTCAAAGGCTACGGCTGGTATGAGCGCAAAGGGTCCGCGGATGGAGTGTTGCTGCCGACCGAGATCACCGAGTTCACGAACGCCGGGCTGCTTTCGGCGGCGGCGACCGTCAACTTTGCCGACGATCCCGAGCAGCAGTTCGAAGGTTTCTGGGGCGCGGCGTCCACCTACGGTTCGTTCAGCTATCTCAAGTATGGGCCGCTGCGGCTATTCAGTCAGCTGGCGCAGGACACACCGTTTAAGATCGGGAAGTTCCTGTATGTGGCCGGTCATTCGGGACCGGAGACCGCCGATGATTCTCGCACCCATTTCGGTATCTTCGCCCCGGGTGTCACGCAGCTGTTCCCGAAGGGACACGTGATCAATTTACATCCATGGGAATACAACGAGGTGCCGCCGCTTCTCGGGGCGGCGCTGGCAACCGATGTGCCGCTGGTCATTCTGCATCTCACCCGCCCGCCGATCGAGATTCCCGATCGCGAGGCGCTCGGAATGCCGTCGCATTTCGATGCAGCGCGCGGGGCGTACGTGGTGCGCGAGCACGATCCGCAGAGGCCGCCTTCCGGCACGGTGTTCGTACAGGGAACGAGCGCGATGGCAAGCGTCGTGCAGCTGTTACCTCGGCTCGCCAAAGAGGGGCTGAATCTGAAGATCGTGTGTGTCACCAGCCCGGAGCTGTTCGCAATGCAGCCGGCGGCGTATCGCGCGCAGGTGATCTCGCCGGCCGACCGAGCGGACTCCACTGTGATCACCACGCAGGCGAGGAAGCTGATGCACGACTTCCTGTTCAACTCGGTTGCTGAGGAGTACGCGCTTTCTTCGGACTTTGACGACCGCTGGAGAACGGGAGGAACCCTTGAAGAGGTGATCGAAGAGGCGCACCTGTCGCCGGAGTGGGTGATGGAAGGGCTCAAGCGCTTCGCCGCCGAGCGAGAGGAGCGGCTGCGGCGGCTGCGCGAAGAGCTGGAGGCGGCCGGCGGTGGCACCTGAGCGAAAGATTGGCGGCGTGCAGCGGGCAAACCTCGTTACAACGTCGGCATAACTCCGCACGGCCACTGCGAACCCGCCGAACGGCGGGTTCAAGGCCGAACGTCTTGTGGTAGTCGCCGCCCGAGGGGTAGTGGGCCACCTGTCCGGTGGCCCCGCTTCCCGATTGCGAAGCGATGCGATCGGCCTGCTCGAAAACGCCCAATACTCGGACCCGTGGCACGCCCGGCACATTAGTAGCACGGCTGCAAGTTCAGCCGCATCGAGAAGCCGGTCAGCTCCGTTTTCGGCGTAAGCATGCAATTCTGCCGACCGGCGCAAAGAAGGAGCGGTTCACCGCTTCTCGGGCGGCGAGAGTTCGTCCCACTCTTGATCCGAAGATATCTTCAGTAGTCGGTTGAACAGGTATATGGAGATAGGGGGTAGGGGTTGAGATTGTCCTGTCGGGCGGTGTCCAGAAGCGAATACAGCGCGCACAGAAGCGTCGGCACCGCCGGAGCTTGCTCGGAAATGCCAGTTGCTGCAACCGCGATAACAAACGGACGGATCGCACGCTCTACCGCGTTGGTTTCGGGGCTCAGCTCGGTGCGGTCAAGGTAGCGCACGAGCATCGCCGACTCGCCGAGGGTGAAGCCGACCGCCTTGTTGAGTAGAGTCGAGAGCACCGCCTCCGCGCCCTTCTTCGTCAGCCGTTTATGCAACCGTTCAAGCGCAGGCTCTCCCCTTTCACGGCGGCGGCGGCAGGAGCCCGGCGGGCCGATCGGGTTTGCAATCAGTGCGGTTACGAGCAAGGAGCTCGCTCGGGCGCTCGAGCGGGTGGCTGAGAAGCAGTGGGTGACGATGGAAACGGAAGCCGACGGGACCAAGCGGCAGTGGGCGGAGGTGGATTTCGTGCCCTGCGAGCGAAGCGCGCGGATGAAACGCTATCGCTTGCTCGCTGTGCATATTGCCGGGCGCATGAATCGCAACAACTGTGTCATGACGCTGCGCCTTTGCGCCGACAGGGAAACGATTGCGCGCATGGAAGCGATCTGGAAGACATTCCACCTGCCCACCCAGGCAACCTCGGCTGTGCCGATCCGCGCACCTGGCTGAGCAAGGGCTCTCGCTTCCCCGAAATCCGAGTGTATTACCGAACCGCCCCACATGCCGCGCCCGAGCTGCGCCCGCACCACCGAGTACGAACGCCCTCATAGACCTCTCTCAAGCCAGTCCGTACTCCACGGCGGTCTCACCGGTGGCCCACCGCGGTTGCCCGCGGCCATATTTCGCTCCCACTTCAAGGCCTGACCGGTATCATCCAGTCGAACAGCGCCGGCTCGGGTGTAATGGCCGATGGAAAGCCGCCTCGATAGACGCATTGGTCAATGGTCGCCTCCGACTCGACGCTGCAACGTACGCTACGCTGGTTGGCTCCATCGTCGGCACAGAGGATGCTCTCGGAGATCACTCGCCGGCTTGGGCGTATGGGACTTCTTCAGCACCAGACTCTCGCCACAGCTAAGCACAAGACGGCTCGGGATCGTCGACGGAACGGTTCTCGGTAAGTTCTCTGCAGTGTGCGTGACGCTGCTTGGAAAGGTCCGCGTTCCGGTGGCTATCGAACCGGCCGGAGGGCAGGGCAACGAGCTACCGGTGGCCGAGAAGCTACTGCCGCAAGTAGTAGCTCGGCTCGGCTCTCACGCCCCGCAGCTGTGGCTTGTCGATGGGCTGTACTTTACGAGTGGGTTTTTCTCATTGATATGCAATACCTTACACGCCCACCTGCTGATCAAGTGCAAGGATTCGGAGTTTCGTGATGTGCTCCGCGATGCGGCAGCGCTGTTTGACAGCGCCTTCTCGGAGATTGAGCGCATCGCCTTTTCATCCAACTTCGATAGTGAGCGCTTGTGTTCCCGGAC
>PUNW01000109.1 GCA_003552665.1 Spirochaetaceae bacterium
ACTATCCCCGCTTCAGAAAGCTCGGCCTATGCACATCCAGCGGCATTGTTGAATCAGGATGCAAGCATGTTATCGCAGCGAGAGTTAAGCAATCAGGCATGCACTGGACGGTTCGGGGGGCAACGCCATTATTGCGCTTCGCTGCTTCAAGCTCAGCGGTCGCTATGACGCGTTTATGGACCAACGGCGTAGCGCTTAAACAGATGGGATCAAACGAAATCGTCGTGCACCCTATCGCAGGCAAGCCCTGGCACGCCCGACACGAAGCCGGCATAGCCGACCATCGCATCCTTCCCACGCGTTCTTGGGTCATCGGTAGCGCTCAGCGGTATTGCGGAACCACTCGGCAGCTCGTTCACGCAGTTCCTGAGGCTCCAAGATTTCGGCCTGCGGTCCCCACCGCGATGCCCAGAACAACATCTGCGATTGTTGATTGGTACGAAAGCGCATGGTCTTTGATCCGTCTTCGTGGTGTTCTATCCGTTGTTGGGGATGCCAGTTTCTTTCAGCTATCAGCGTAGCGGCCTCCCCGTCAAACCGCACCACCACATCCACAGCCGATTCGTCCACAAAAACTCCGAAGGACGGGTCGATGAACTGCTCCACCTCAAAGCCGTCGGGACGGGTGAAGCGACTGTTGCCCATCTTCGCTCGTTGGACGCGGTTCAATGCGTAGACGCGGATACGTTCATGATGGTGTGACCAACAGAGCAAGTACCATGCGCCGGCGTGGCCGACCACGTGAAGAGGGTCCACTACGCGAACGACCGCATCCTCGTACGGCGGCGCTTGATAATGGATCTCGATAGAGCGGTGCTCGTACAGCCCGGTGCGGACGGCCTCCCAGACACTGTCTTTGATCTGCGTAACCGCATCGGTGATCACCGAGATGTTCGCGATCAAGTCTTGAGAGCTAATGGTGACGTTATCGGGAAGCTGTTCGGTCAATCTGTTGAACACCGATCTGAGTTGTTGATAGTACGGGCTGTTACGGTATCCGGCAAGAGCGCGATCGGCGACCATGAGGCCCATGAGATCCCCCTCGGTCAGAGTAAGCGCCGGCAGCTGCCAGTTCTCGTGAGAGTAGTAGTACCCCTGTCGGTATTGGTCGTACTCAATCGGTGCACCGCGCTCGCGCATCTTTTCGATATCCCGATGGATCGTTCTGGTCGACGGGGTTTCTCCGAATTGCTCTTTCAGACCTTCCACAAGCTGTGGCGCCGAGGGGTAGTCTTTGCGATGGCGGAGCCGATTATCAATATACGCCAATCGTTGCATAACGCCGCGAATACTCATAGCGTGAGTGTGACCTCCCACAAGCGAATTGTCAAAACATGATCGCGCTATTCGGTCAAACCTCTGTGCGTGATCTCTGAAACGGCATCGGCGAATCGTAGCCGCGGCACGGGCTAAAAGCCGATTTCTCGGCTGGTGTCGCGGGCCCGGGCGTTGGCGAGGATCTCTTGCACTACCTCGGCCGCGTTAACCGCCGTAGAAGACGAGCCGGGATCATCAACGGACTCGTCGAATGAGTCGAGGGTCAGCATCTCGGCTGCAGTGGCGAGGTCGCTCATCATAAGCGGCGGGCCGGCCTTGAGGGTCGCGAGGTCGTATGCGCTAAACGCAATCTCAGGGAAGATATGCGCGAGTGCCGCGGGGAGCGTTTTCTCGTCTATCGCAGCAAAGGTGACGTGCTTGTGAAAGCGACGTCGTACCGCTGGGTCTACCGCCTCGAGGCGGTTGGTGCAGGCGATCAGGATTCCGTCGAACTCCTGAAGCTGCTGCAGAAACTCGGCGATCTGCGAGTGTTCCCAGGAGCGTACCGCGATGGAGCGGTCGTAGAGGAGCGCGTCGGCCTCGTCGAGTACCAGAACCGAACGGTTCTCCACCGCTCTACGAAACGCGGCAGCGATCTGTTGCTCGGACTCTCCCACGTACTTTGAAAGGAGATCCGACGGGCGCTTGAGAACCACATCGCGACCGAGGACCGCGGCGAGCCGCAGCGCGTACTGGGTTTTGCCGCCGCCGGGCGGTCCGCCGAAAAGCAGCCGCAGCGCGTTCCCCGAGTGCGCGCGCTGCAGTGCAAGCCGCTCGAGTCGCTCAAGCGACTGTGATGTACAACAAAAGCGCGGGTCGAACGACGGCGAGGCCGCCGGCAGCCGACGCACGTCGCGTGCAAGCGCTCCGGAGGAGGCCTGTTCGATGTAACCCGAGACGCGTTTCGGAACTTCGTCCGCTGCCAGATACCCGGTAGAGAGCTCGGACGAGACTATGCGAGCGGCACGGTCTATTGCGGCGGGGGGGAGGTCGTAGCGCATCGCGATCTCGCGTGCCCAGGAGCTGTGCGTGGGCTCGGAGGCCAAAGGAGCGAGGCGGTCCTCGATCATCCGAACACGGGTATCGAGGTTGGGCTGTGGGAAAGCGAGTACGTGGCCGAAGCGGCGCATCGCCGAGTCCGGGATCATCGCGTAGCGATTGGTAATCCAGACCGTGGGTACCGGCAGGTGTTCGAGAAGCGCGTTGAGCTCGGCTTTGTCGTAACTGCCTCCGCCGCCGAAGATGCTCAGGATATCGCCCGCACTCTGCAGTACCGCGTCGGCTTCGTCAACTATCAAAACGTCGTGCTCCGGAGAGAGAATGTTCGCGGCCATGCGGACGGCGTTGAAGCGCGTGGATTTGCTCTCGCTTTTGCGCGGGCCGGCATCGGACCCGGCACGAGCTCCGGCTGCAAGCGTAAACGCGTTCCGCCCGAGAGAGGCTACAAGCGTACGCACAAACTCAGTCTTGCCGATACCGGGCCGACCGGCAATGAGAACGGGGTGCCCACCACGCAGGGCGGCGCTACAGGTGCGAAGTTCTTCGCTCGAGACGGGGAACTCCTCGAGCCCGAAACGTGGCGGCGATGTTTCCTCGAATAGCCCCGCGCGCAGATCGTCCATGGTGTTGGAGCGAAGCGCGAACAACAGCTGGCCGGCTATCGCAATATCGAGCGCGTGCTCACGGTTGCTGCGGTAGCAGACAAGCCCGAGCCGCTCGAGCGTAAACCCGGCGGCGGTTTCCTGGACAAACTCGGTGGTGTCGAGATCGGCAAGCTCGGCCATCACCGCGACCGTGGTGCGATACTTCGACCGACGCAGCAAAGTTTCGAGGTTCTCATCGTCTTCAACCGCACACAGAGCCGCGATAATACGAGTTTGAGCCTCCGTGAGCGAGAAGAGCTCACCGACTTCCCTCACAATCGCGGGCAACTCCGGAACGTGGTAGCTCTCGGCAACTCGTGCCGCTACCACATCCACAATCAAAGCCTGCGCACGATCCTCGTGCCGCGCAGCGCGATAGCAGTGTTGTCGTAGGGCCGTCTCGGAGATCGCTGCCTCGTGACCTTCCACTCCGCCGCGGTGGGCCACGAACCCATTCTCGCGAGCACCGCAGTGGTGCTCAGCGGCGTCCCGGTGCTCGGTCGTGCGCTTTTGTTCGCTGCAGCCAGGTTGGCGCTCGGGCTCGACGGACGGCGACAGAGTCGCTTCGAGGTCTTCTACCGCGGAATCCTGGAGCCTGAGTTGTGTTTTGTGGGCGAACAAAGTTTCCACGACTTCGCGAAGTTCCGGCAGCTCGGCTACCGTTAGGGCCAGAAACGTAAGCTCCTCGGACGGCGAGAAGCGTTCGGCGCAGACCAGAAAGACGTGGCGGTAGTATGCCCGCCACTGCCGGTCGAGCAGATCCCAACCGCCGGCTCCGGTTCTCCGCGCGGCACGCGAGCGTTCGTGAATACGTTTGTGTCGTGTCATGCCGCTATAGTACACCCGGGGGTGCGACATAGCGTGTCAAGGCGCACGTGTTCTTTGCAACCAGAAGCTTGAAACGCTTGAAAGTCGGCAGCGGGATGTCGGTGTGCCTGGGCGGCCGGTGCCTCCGTGTTACATCGCCTCCGTGCCTTTGCCTTACCGAAAGCAGCACACCGTCGTTACGACACCAAATGTCTCGGCACGAAGGTTATGGTATGATACATTAACGCGCGTAGCGACGGCCGGAACTATGCGTAAGCAGGGCAAAGGCCACATGGAACCGAACAAGGCCGCGGACCATAGGCGACGCGAAACGGATGGGAGTGGTTCAGTGGCGTTCCCGGGCGGAGGAACTGGCGGTGAGCGTCATCAGCACACGTACCGCAATCGCCAAAGACACTATGGAGCCCTCGGGTCGTATCTTGGAACCACGCCTGCTTAGATTGAGAGGCTGAAGGAGGCAGAGTGAGAATACCGACACGCAGCCAGGTGCAACGGTTCATACGGAAGGCTCGCGAACAGCGACCGTATCACGGAGCGGGCATGCTGCTGTATTCGTCTAACGCCTCCGGGAGACTGCAGGTACTCTTGGGACAACGGGCTATTAATCCCGGCGCAGGGACCTGGAGCATCCCGGGTGGCAAGCTCAAAGGCGGTGAGACGTTTTGGCAGGGGGCGCGACGAGAGGTAGGAGAGGAGCTCCCGATTCCGCAAGCGCAGTTCGGAAGTGGGATGGAGTCTGAGTTTCCTTCTGTGCGGATCGTGATTCCATTGCTATTCTACTGGCAAACCTTTTTGGTTCCGATGTCGGCATCTGAGACGGAGTTACGATGGTCGGACGAGTTTGTAGAGTGCCGCTGGTTCGCTGTCGACGCGCTTCCCGAGCCTTTGCATTATGGAACCCGGCGAGCAGTAAGGCGGTTGCTAAAACAGAGGAACCAGTAAACCTTCTCGGCGTGGTAAGGACCGTCAGGAAGGTTGCTCAAAGCGCTGAGAGGCTCCTCGATCGGTTGAACGTGGGCGTGTCACACGGCAGCGCTTGCCGGTTCTTTATTCGACGCCGCGCGCTGACCGCGAAACACTTTGGGACTCCCCGTTGCGGGAGAACACTGAGGCCTGCGAAGCGGGCCGTGGAAGAGGAAACTCCTCTTGGCCGGTAACACTATGGAACGTCCTCGGAGCCCCTCACGTACTGACCTTCCAGCCGCTGTTGACCAGGGTGTCGATGTCGGGGTAGCTGCCGAGAAGCTCGTCGGTGTCGTAGTCGAAGACGCGGTAGGTGTCGGCAAGCGCATCCCCGAGTGAGAGGTAGCCGGTCTTACCGTCGAGATGATTCAGCATGCAGCCCTTGTTCGGGCGGCCGATCTGTAACGAGAAGGCCGCCACGTCGACGGTTTCGATAATCTCGCGCGTGAGTGCCTTTTGATACGGGCCCCAGTCGAAGCCGTAGGTCTGTCTGTTGTGGATCATCAGCGGCGGTGGTCCGGCGGCAAGAAACGCGCCTTGTACATCCGTCTCGGGCTCCGATCCGCACGCACGAATCTCGGCGACGGCCTCATCCGGACTGTAACCGAGGCCCTGCAGAACCGCAGCGGCAAAGGTTCCTGTTCTGCCGATGCCCTCTGCGCAATGCACAAACACACGTTGGTTCTCACGGCTGTCCGGTTGAGCTGAAGTTGTGATCTTGTAACTCTCTTACATATAGCAATTTAAGGCCTATTTTACGATTTATCGATTTGAACTGACTCTACCGCGTCTGTATGCTACACCCACGTTGTCTTTCAGCACGGGGGTGGATGCCTATGAATCAGGGGCGGACGGTCTTTTCTCAAGTCATGGATTTCCTGCCGATGTACGAGTTCCGCAAGTGCGTGAACCGGTACAACGGAAACTATCGCGTACGCAGCTTTTCCTGCCTCGACCAATTTCTGGCGATGGCGTTCGCTCAAGTCACCTATCGAGAGAGCCTGCGCGACATCGAGGCCTGTCTCGGTTCAATGTCGAAAAAGCTCTACCACATGGGCTTCCGCGGTAAGGTCACCCGCACGACACTGGCTGATGCCAATGAAAATCGCGATTGGCGGATCTACGGCGACTTTGCCCTGGTACTCATCCACGTTGCTCGTGGGTTATATCAGGACGACCAGCTCAGCGTAGAACTCGATCAGACAGTCTACGCTCTGGATTCGACAACGATAGACTTATGCCTCTCATTGTTTCCTTGGGCACGATTTCGCACGACAAAGGGAGCGGTAAAGCTCCATACCCTGCTGGATTTGCGAGGGAACATCCCCTCATACA
>PUNW01000350.1 GCA_003552665.1 Spirochaetaceae bacterium
ACTGATAGAGGTTCTCACCGCGCGGGTTTGCGAGCTTGGTTCCCATCTCCAGACGGTACGGCTGCATCAGATCCAGCGGACGCAGGAGACCGTACAGACCGGAGAGAATCGCCAGATGCTCGTGCGCGTAGCGCAAGTCGTCTTCGCTGAGCTCGTTGGCCTTAAATCCGCGATATACGTCCCCCCGGAAGGCGAAAATCGCCTGCTTGGCGTTGTCGAGATCGAACCGCGGATGCCATTCCCTGAATCGGCGGTGGTTGAGCTCGGCAAGCGCCGGTCTTATGCTCATCAGCCCAGCGAGCTCCTGCGGACTGCGCTTGCGCAAGGTTTCGACCAGTTCCTCTGCTTCCGAGAGAAACACCGGCTGGGTGTAGGCGCCGACCGGCGGAGGCGTGTTGAACTCGAGCGTTTTGGCTGGTGAGAGAACTGTGAGCATATCGAGGGCCTCCCTGAAAGCCTACAGGCGAATTAGCAGGCAGCCTACGACGAAAGCTCGTATCCTGTACAGTAGGCCTGTCGTCTCAGCTGCGAACTGTTCGCCGGGCGCCGGTGTCAGGGCTTCCAGAAGCGCGGAGTAATCAGGATCAAGACGGTGAAGATCTCGAGACGTCCCATCATCATGACGAGGCTCAGAAACCACTTGATATAATCCGGAAAGTGCGCGTAGTTCTCAGCCGCGCCCACCAAGCCGAACCCGGGACCGATATTGCCCAGGGTAGCCAACGCGGTTGAAAACGAGCTGACGAGGTCTGCTCCGGAGGATCCTATCACGAGCGTGATTACCAGCAAGCTCATGATATAGAGCACAATAAAGCCGGCTACTGCATGGACCACGCTCTCCCGGATCGGCACGCCGCTCAGCCGGACGCCGAACACGCCGCGGGGGTGAAGCAGGTACTTCATTTCGGTGACGGCCAGCTTGGCCAGCGTCACAATGCGCACGATCTTGACCCCGCCGCCGGTACTTCCGGAACACCCGCCGAAGAACATCAACAGCAGAAGAAAGGTCTGCGCCAATGGGGGCCAAAGACTGAAGTCATCGGTGACGTAGCCGGTGGTGGTGAGGATGCTGGCTACCTGGAAGGCGCCGTGCTCCAGGCTTTCAAGCAGTCCCGAGTAAGCTCCCTGCCGCCATAGCGCGAGCGAGGTGCCGAGTGCGGTCACGAAGAAGATCCCGAGATAGGCTTTGACCTCGGTATCGCCGGTAACTGCTCTGAAACGTCCGGTAAGCGTTTTAAAATAGAGGATGAAGTTGACTCCGGCCATCAGCATGAAGACGGTAGTGACCACGTTGATGTACGTCGACCCGTAGTGCCCTACGCTGGCGTTCTTCGGATGGAAGCCGCCGGTGGCGAGTGTCCCGAAGGTGTGGGTTAACCCCTCGAACAGACTGAGCCCGCCGAGCATCAGCAGGACCGTCTGTGCGACCGTGAGGCCGAGATATATGAGCCACAACGTCTTGGCCGTCTCGGTGATTTTCGGGGTGATCTTGTCGACCGATGGCCCGGGAACTTCGGCTTTGAGCAGCTGCAGCCCACCGACACCGAGAATCGGGAATATCGCGACGGTTAGGACGATGATGCCCATGCCGCCGAGCCAGTGAGTGAGCGAGCGCCAAAACAGCATTGAGTAGGGCAGCGCCTCAATGTCGGTGAGTATCGTTGCACCGGTGGTGGAGAAGCCGGACATGGTCTCGAAAAAAGCATCGACGTAGCGTGGTATGCTGCCCGAGAGATAGAACGGGATGGCTCCGACACCGGCGGCAGTCAGCCAGCTCAGGGTTACCATAAGGAACCCGTCGCGGGTGCCGAGCTGTTTCCGCTCCGATGCGGTGAGACCCACGGCGGTCATCGCAACGATGACCGTGCCCAAAAGGGTTCCGATGAACGGTGCGATGGAATCGTATTCCTCGTAATACAGCGCGACTATCACCGGCAGGAGCATGAAGGCCGAGATCACGATCAGGAGAATCGCAACGATCCTGATGACGAGTTTCGGATTCATGCCGGTACGGTAAATAATCGCTGTATGCGATCGATATCGGTGCTGCGGGCGATTGCGATCACCTGATCCGCCGCGTGCACCTCCAGATCGCCGCGTGGTATGAGATGCTCGCCGTTTCGAATCACTGCGACCACCAGCGAGTTCTTCGGCAACGGGAGATCCCGGATCCGTTTGCCTGCTGCCTTGCAGTGCTCATTGACCGGCAGCTCGATCACCTCGACCGTACCATCGAAGATGCTGTAAACGGTGCTGACGCTCGAGCGGCCTCGGATGAAGCGAAGTACTGAGTCGACCGTGGCGTTCTTGAGGCTCACCGAGGCGTCGATCCCAAGATTGGCTGCAATCTTGATGTAGTTGGCCTTTCCTACCAGGACGATAGCGCGCGGAATACCGCGCGACTTGGCGTAGACCGCGGTGACGATGTTGAGCTCCTGATCTTCGGTTGTGGCCACGATGACGTCCGCGAGATCGAGGTGCTCCTCTTCGAACAGCTCGTCATCGCCGATATCGGCGTTGATCACAACGGCTTTCGGGAAGAGATCGGCGATCTGTCTGCTCTTCGCCTTATCGCGTTCAATGACTTTGACATCCGGGTCGCGCCTGCGCGCCGGTTGCCTGCCCGGGGGCTGCGAGTCGAAAACAGTGCCGTGGTTTCCCGCGTACAGATGACTCAGGATCTCGACCGCGACCCTCCCGCCGCCGACTAAGATGATACGACGGAGCTCGCGCCGGTGTTTGCCGAGTGCATCGAACAGATGATCGAGCCCACGGCGCGTGGTAACGACGTAGAGCACATCGCCTTTTTCTACCCGTGTGTCACCCGAAGGGATAATGTAGGTGTCGCCGCGAAGGATCACGACGACCAGGAACGGTATCGGAATCAGCGAACCGGCTTCCTCAAGCGTGCGTTCGACGAGGGTGGATTCGGCGTCGATGGTGAAGCTCCGGATCTGGACGTCGGAGTGTTGAAACACCATGACGTCGCTGGTAGCTCCATGCTCAATGCTTCGGATTACCGCCTGCGCGGTTTCGATCTCCGGGGTGACGACCCAGTCGACCCCCATGAATCCGCCGTGTTGATAGATCGACTCGGAGTACTCGATGTTACGGATGCGGGCCACCTTGTAGAGGGTGGGGAAATGCTGTGCGACCATCGCGCACGAAATCATATTGATCTCGTCGGAACCGGTTACAGCAATAAAGTAGTCGGCGTTGTCGAGACCGGCCTGCCGCAGAACCGAGATATTGTTCACCGCCCCGTTGATGACCATACAGTCGAGACGCTCTCCGGCGTAGCGGGCCTGATCGCCGTCAATCTCGATCAGGACGATGTCCTTCTTCTCGGCAATGAGCTGACGCGCAATTTGCAGGCCGACGACGCCGGCGCCGCCGATAACGATCTTCATGGTTGCCGGCTTATAGCATGTTCGGCGAGCGGTGTCAAACCGAGCGGGGGCAGACCGAGCCGGAGCGCGGTCGGCGCAGGGTGCCGCCGAAGGTCGTCAGAGAACCTGCGCAACGACGTAGACTCCCGCGCCGATTGCGACCACGGCGAATACGCGGCCAAGCACCAGCGAGGAGAGGTGCCGCTTCCAGGCCGCTCCGAGGAGCATTCCGGCCGCGCCGCCGGCAGCGAACAGCAGCACCACGGAGAGCGCCGCGCCGCCGGCGGCGCCGAGGTTGGCCGCGAAGCCGGAGACCGAGATCAGCGCAATCGCCACGAGCGAGGTGGCAAGCGCGTGCTCGATGCGCGCCGACCCGACCCAGAGCAGGGCGGGAACCAGCAGAAACCCTCCGCCCACTCCGAAGATACCCGAGAGGACGCCGGTCAGGGCGCCGGCGCCGCCGAGCTTGATGATGCAGCCGGGGGTGGGGCGGGGACGGCCGCCCTCATCCCGCGGGCAGGCGAAGCGGGCAACCGGCAGCTCGCGCTCCTCGCCGCCGGCAGCCATCCTGAGACCTACGATCACCATCAGGATCGCGAACAGCACCATGACAAGGTCATCGGGCAGCAGCGCCCCAATTCGCGCTCCGAGCGGTGCGGCGATGATGCCTCCGGTGCCGAGGATCGCACCGGCGCGCCAAAGCACCTGGCCCGAGCGGGCCTGGAGTCCGGCCCCGAACAGCGAGGTCAGACCCACCACGGCGAGTGAAACCGCGACCGCGGCCCGCAGCTCCAGTCCTAACCCGTAGACCAGAAGCGGAACCGCAAGAATCGACCCTCCTCCGCCGGTAAGGCCGAGCGAGAGCCCGACGGCGCCTCCGAACAGCAGAGCGAGTGCGGTCGCCATGGCAGCGCCCGTCAGGTAACGTCGCGAACGAACCAATCGTCGCCGCTGCCGTTGATGAGTACCGCCTCGAAACCGTGTTTCTCGAGGAACGAGCTTGCCAGTGCCGCGCGGCGTCCCGAAGCGCAGTAGACGTACAGCCGTCGGTCGCGGGGAAGCTCGCTGAGCTGTTCGGCTATGCGCGTGTACGGAGCGTTGGCGGCATGGGGTATATGACCGTCGGCATACTCGGCGCTGCCGCGAACGTCTATCAGGGTTGCGTTCCCGGGCAATCCGGCAGGGTCAAAGCCGTCGAAGCTAACGGTCTCGAAACGGGTCATCGCCGTTCCGGCGGCCTTCAGCTCGTCAAACGTAATCCATCCTGTGATATTGTCGAAGCCGATGCGATAGAGCTTCCGCAGCGCGGGGTCCAGATCTCCCTCAGACTCGAGCACCAGCAGGACCGAATCATCTGCGTTGAGAAACGAGCCGGCGGCATTGCTGAAGGACGAGCCGTCCATCGGAGCGCAGACCGCGCCGGGGAGATGCTCGGCTGCGAATGCGTGGCGGTCGCTTCTGGCGTCGAGTACCACCGTCCCCGGCCGGCCGGCCTGGTCGACAGCCTCTTCAGCCGTGAGCCGGGATGCCGGGGGTGGGCCGCCGGTCACGGCGATGCCGTCCCGGTTCACGTGCTTCATGCGCTTAAAGTACAGCGGCGGTTCGGGCTGGCCGGACAGGATCTCGCGCACAAAGGCGTCGACGTCCATTTCTGCGAGCTTGAGCGTACCGTTGAAGCGGCGTTCATAGCCGACGGTGGAGCTGGGGATGGCGCCCAGAGCCTTTCCGCAGGCGCTGCCGGCTCCGTGACCGGGCAGAACCTGGACGAAGTCGGGCAGCCCCGGGATGCGCTCGGCAAGGGCGGCCTGCAGCGTGCGTGCCGAGGGGTCCATCATACCGGCGAGGCCGGCAGCGGATTCCAGGAGGTCGGGACGTCCCACATCGCCGACGAACAGGAAGTCCCCGGTTGTAATGGCCACCGGTTCGTCGGCGCCGCCGCCGCGGTCGGTGATTGTGTAGCTGAGATGCTCCGGCGTGTGGCCCGGAGTGTGCACGGCCTGAATTTCGACTCCGCCGACCGCGATTTTGTCGCCGTCCTTCAGGTAGCGGACGTTGGTGTTGGCATCCGGCCAGGTGTACGACCAATCTTCCCCCCCGAGCGCCGACAGATAGATCGTTACGTTCGGATCGTTGGTAAACTCACGTGCACCGCTGACGAAATCGGCGTGGATGTGCGTCTCAGCAACCGCGACGATCGTCAGATCGTTGTCGGCTGCAAGCTGGTAATAGCGGTCTATGTCGCGTTCCGGGTCGATGACCAGCGCCTCGCCGGTCTGCTGGCAACCGACCAGATACGCGGCCTGCGCCAGCTCGTCGTCGTAGATCTGTCTTAGAAACATCGGTATTCCTCCCGCTGCATCCGCCCAATCTTACGGCACCTAGCCGAGATTGAAGCATCAAGGTTTACTTATATAGTAATAAATAGTATATTGCATGGCAAGCGGTGACGCACCACGAACTGCGTTTAAACCGCGGGCGCGCGCTGCGAACCGTCGCAGCCGCTTGAAGCACACTGGTAGAAGGAGTGTCTTTTATGATCGAGTTTCTCTCGCAGTCATGGCCATGGTACGTCACAGGTCCGCTTCTCGGATTGATGGTACCTCTATTGCTGGTTTTGGGGAACAAGGAGTTCGGCATCTCATCGTCACTACGGCACATTTGCGCCGCAGCGCTACCGTCGAAAGCGGAGTACTTCC
>PUNW01000270.1 GCA_003552665.1 Spirochaetaceae bacterium
CCCCGAGAATGGTCATCGGCATGGCGTTGGTATTCTGACCGATCAGGGCATCGATCGCCTGATCCTGAATATACTCGTAGAGCTGTTCGGCTATATCGACACTGTTGACCGTAATCTCCTCTAGAACGACGTTCAGTTTACTCGGCGTCAGATGGGGCGAGCGCTTGGACAGATAAGGAAAGACTAGGCGCTCGATGTAATGCTGCTCTTCTGAATCGAACGAGATCTGGTCAAGCTGAAACTGCCGCTCCTGCGCCACCCCGCGCACCGGCCCGCCGTACTTTCCGGCGATCGTGAACACCTCGTGCCCGGCCGCGTTCAACACATCGATCCATTTGTCCACCTCGAGCGAGACCCCGTCGACATCTCCGAGTTTCCCGCTGACAAATGCTATTCGAAACCGGTCGGTCATAGGCGGATACGATAGCAGAACCCTCACGAGGCGACAAGCGCTTATTGCAGAACGTGTTCCGGTGACTCATAATTCCAGTATGGCCGATTACAGCATCGCGGTCGAAGTCGATCACACGCGTTACGCGAAGTTCGCGCGCCCTGACGACCGCGAACCGCGCCGGATTGAACTCACGACAATTGAGGCCGGTCAGCAGCGGGCGGTTGTGCGGATCTTTCTCATCCGCGGCGATGAGCGCCGTCTGCTCACCACCTTTGACCTGCGGGGTCTGCCGGCCGGCGAGCACCGGCCGCTGATCACCCTTACCGCCCAGCGTCTCCGCGGTCGGCGGATGGCGTTCCGCATCTATCTCGACCGGCAACCGCGGGGTGAGCAGCTGGCGCGGCTGCCGGCGGAACGAAGGGCGGTCTTGGTCGCGCTCCTGCCGCTGTTGGTGCTCGCGTTGATCGCAGGCGGGTATTTCTTCGTTCGTACGGGATTGATCGGCCCCGCGCCTCCAGCGCCGATCGAGACAGCCCGCGACGAGCTTGCCGCACCTGCACCTGAGGAGCCGGAGCCCGAACCGGAGCCGGAGGAAGTTGAGCCGGCCGTACTCGCGGAACGAGAAGCGACGGTTTACTTCACGCCCGACAGTCCGGCAATCACCCCGGAGACGCGTCGCAGCCTCGAGGAGCTCGCGGCCGAACTCAACGCTGAGCTCGAGGCCGGCGCCGAGATCCGCGCAGTAACCCTGCACGGGCACACCGCGATCGCCGGCCCTGAACGCGGGCGGCAACGCCTCTCGGAGCAGCGCGCCGAACGTGTATATGCGGCCCTCCTCGAGCTGGGGTTACCGCCCGGAGAAGCGGAGCTTGAGGAGCTTCAGATCAGCGGGTTCGGAAGCAGCAGGCCGGTTACGCGCGACCCCGAAGAGCAACAGCGCAACCGGCGCGTCGAGATTAGGATCGAATAGCCGACGCCCGCCGCGGTGGCGGGCCGTTCTGCACGCGCCCGACGTGCCCGCGGCGTACTGTTCGGCCGGCCGGCGAGCTCACCTCAGCCACGGTGCGCTATTCGCTTGTGCACCGACAGCACAATCAACAGCGCCATTATGACAAACGCCGTATATGCGAACCAGTCTCCAAGCAGCGTATAAAGCGTGCGCCCGCGCTCGTAGAGCGGCACATCGGTCACCATCTGCGCTTCCTCGTAATACGGCAGCGTCCCGTGGATGTTGCCGAACTCATCCACATAGGTGGTGAGCCCGCTGGCGGTACTGCGCACCAACGGCAGACGGTTCTCGACAGCGCGGAACATGCCGCCCACGAAGTGCTGTTTCGCCTGCACCGGCGTCAGCGACCAGTAGTCGTTCGTGAGGTTGACGATCATATCGATATCTTCGAGGACGAACTGCCGCACCTCGCCCGGAAACATGTCCTCAAAGCAGATCGGAGTGGAGAACCGGAACTTCGGATGCTCGAACACCGTTCGCTCTTCTCCGGGCTTCCAGAAGTGCACATCAAACTCCTGCAAGGTGTCGTGGATAAACGGCAACTGCTCTTCGTACGGGAAATACTCGGTGAACGGAACCAGCCGTACCTTGTGATAGGTCTGCATCCGCTCACCCTCATCCGAAAACATCACCGCCGCGTTGAAGCTATGGCGATCTATCTCGTTGCCGTCTTCATCGAAGACGCGCGCGTAGTCGTCATTGCCGGTCACCAGATGGGTCTCGATCGACTCCTGATACTCGCGCATGCGCAGCACCAGCCGCGCCAAACGGTGCCGCATCGGGTCTTCCTCTCCCCAGCGGCGAATGTTCGGCACGAACGCGGTCTCAGACCAGACCACGATATCGGGATTCTCCTCCAGAGCCTCATCAGTGAGTCGTTTAAGCGACCCGAGCGTGCGGTCGTAATCGTGCTTGCGCGGGTCCGAGTTTTGCTGGATCAGCGCCACGCGTACCGAGTCGCGCGGCTCAGGGCCGGCTACCCTCTCGAAGCCGATTCGAGCCCCACCGTAGAGCAGCGTCGCAGCCACCACCACGGCGGCGACGACGGCGGGGCGGAACGCGGGAAATCGCGGCCGCATGCCGACGTGCGCGTTGGCGATCATCCGCGAGATCGTCTCGGCGATCGCGGAGTTGACGAGCACTACTACGAAGCTCACCCCCCAGATACCGGTGAGCTCGGCAATCTGGATCAATGGGACCATCGCATACTGCGAATGTCCTACCAACCCCCATGGGAACCCGACAAAACCGCTTGAGCGCGCCAGCTCGAACGCCGTCCAGGCCACCGGGAACACCAAGAACCGGGGGAACTCGCTGTTGCGGATGTTGTGATACACCAGCAGCATCAGCGGCATGAATACCGAGTAGTGAAATAGGTAGATGATCACGACGACCTGCAGCGAGACCAGACTGAACGTTCCCAGCCAGTAATTGATCAGCAGCGTCGAAAACACGCCGTAGCTAATCCCGTAGAACACTCCCAGCGAGTACCGCATCGTCGAGAGGACCAGGAACAGCGGCACCATCGAGACCCAGGCGAGCAACGGGAGGCCTTCCAGCCGCAGGAAGGACGGCAGCGCAATCACGCTCAGGAACACCGCCAACAACACCCACAACAGCGCGAAGCCGGTAATCGCGTACGGGCCGCCGCGCGTTCCGCGAACCGCCGGCCAGCGGAACACCCGGGTGTAGAGATATACTCCGAGGTTGACCGCAAGCAACGGCAGATAGCGCGCCGAGGCTATCAGCCGCTCGGTGGTGCTGTCGACCGCAAGGCGCAGGTTCCCGCCGCTCTCGATGAACCGCTGCACGTAGTCCATGTTCGCGTTGGTGGCGAATATGTATACGAATAGGAACAACAGCAGAGTACAGACGATCAGAACCTCGGGGACCACCATCAGTCGGCGCAGCGGGTCACGCTCCACCATCGATGTGGAGGGCGGCGGCGTGGAACTCTTGCGGCGGCTGCCGCCGATTCCGGTACGTTTCGAGATCAGCCGCTGCGGTGCGGCGGTAGCGGCGTAGCGAGCCGCCACCACAAGAACCGCGCCGAACCCGAAATGCATCAGGAGAATCAGGAAATAGGGGGTATCTCCGATGCCGGGGTCCTCGAGCGGGATCGGACCCACGAATGCCAACAGGGCGACGATGGCAGTGACGACTATATAGAGCGCACCCGCTACTGCGCTTGGACGGTGTTCCACAGGTATCTGCATAGTTTTATAATACCCCACGTAGTTCCGATCGAACAACCACCTAATTGAGCAAACCTCGCGTCGCGGCGCCGCTCGCCGGACCGTGCCGTGCGCCGGACCGTGGGGAGGACCATGAAGACAATACCGCTTACCCTGATCACCGGGTTTCTCGGCTCCGGCAAGAGCAGTTTCATCAACAGACTGATAAACACGTTCCCGGAGACCACGTTCGGGATCGTCACCAACGAGTACGGCGACGTCGGACTGGAGAGTGAGATTATCGGAGCCCCGGCCGAGCAGTTGATCGAGCTCGCCAACGGCTGCATGTGTTGCGTACGCCGTGATGACCTCACCGGAGGCGTCGCCCGTCTCGTTGAGAAGCGCCCCGAGATCACGCAGGTGTTGGTGGAGGCCTCCGGCGGCTCAGATCCCGAACCGGTGGTACAGACCTTTCTCGGGCATAATCCCTCCGCGCGTACGCGCTTTCACAGCTGCATCTGCGTCGTGGACGCGGCCGGCTTCCAGCGCGACCGCGCAGAGCACGAAGTCGTGGTGCGGCAGGTGCGCCAGGCAGACACCGTGGTGGTTACCAAGCTCGACCTCGTTCCCGCCGACCGGCATCAGGAGGTCTTCTCCGCCCTCAGCGCGCTCGTACCCCGCACCCCGGTCCACCCCCTGGGACCACGAACCGACCTCAGAACCATCCTTGACCCCGACGAGCCGGAGCCCGGCGATCTGTCGCGAATCGCCGTTCACGGCACCGGAGACGATCCGCCCTCAATGCCCGCTGCTACGCCCACCCCGGCCCGCCACTCCGAGCTTGCGAGTTATCTCTACCGAAGCCGCAGGGCGGTCAACCGCGAGAAGCTCGAGGCCCTCTGCGCCAAGCTTCCCGCAGGAGTGATCCGCGCTAAAGGTCTCGTCCGCCCGCACGGCCCCGAGCATGAGCACATCACCTATATTGTGCAGTACAGCGCCGGCCGCGTGCAGCTGTATCCGTGTCCGCGCACCAGATTTGAGCAGGAGGAGTCGCTCATCCTGTTCGTCGGGACGCAGCTGGATTCCGAGCATCTTGCGCGCGAGTTACGAAGCTGCGAAGAGGACGATGGATAGGGGCTTTGCTTAACCTGCGTGCCCTAACCGCCCGCGTCGCGGCGCCGACGAAACCGGCGATAGTTCCGGATCAGGTTGCGGGGGCTGAACTGCTCAGGCACCGGGTCTTCGCCGCCGACGAAAAGCCCCCCGGCGCAGCGGGTAACCCTCGCCAGCGCGAGCACGACGCCCTTCACGAGCCCGTGCCGCAGCACCGCTTGCTCGGCATAGTGCGAGCAGGTCGGCGTGTAGATGCAGTGCGGCCCAAGCCATGGCGAGACGATGTGCCGGTAGAGCACAATCGGCACCGTTAGTACGCGTCTGATAAGATACCCCACACGCGCCCATCCGGCGCCGTAGCTCAGCACCTCCGGCAACCCTCCGCGGCGCCCGCAGGCGCACCGTTGCCGGCCGTTCCATCAGCCGCGCTGTGCGCCGCATCAGGCGCGGGGCGCTCCTGTACGCCGCCGGGTGCGAGCCGAAGCGCGCGCTTGCGGAGCACGGTCTCAACCACCGCACAGATTGCGAAGATCGCGGTACAGGTCAGCACGATCGCCGCGCCGGAGGCGGCGTTGAAGTAGTACGAGGCATACAGCCCCACGATTCCGGAAACCACTGCGAAGGCGGTAGAGAGGGCCATCATCGGGACCAGGCGCCGGGTCAGCAGCGAGGCCGTTGCGGGCGGGGTTATGATCAGCGCCGCGGTAAGCACCACGCCGACCGCGGTAATCGCGGTCACCACCGTGAAGGCGAGGATCACCAGCAGAATGTAGCGTACCGTATCCACCCGCAGCCCGATCACCTCGGCATGGCTGGGGTCGTAGGAGGTCAGCTCGAGCTCCTTGTGAAGCAGGAACAGGACGACCGGAATAGCAAACGCGATCAGGGCGATCCAGACCAACAACGACGAAGGTATGCCGAGGATATTGCCGAACAGCATATGCGCGAGCTCGCGAAAGCTACCGGTACGACTCATGAGAAAAATACCGAACGCGAACATTCCGCTGAAGACGATGCCGATCGCGGTGTCCTCGCTCACCGCGCGATTCTGGGTGATCCGGCCGATCGCAAGCGAGGAAGCGACGCCGGCGACCAGCGCGCCGCCGTACATATTGACGCCGTAGAGATAGGCGACAACCAGGCCCGGCAGCACCGTGTGGGCCAGTGCGTCGCCAATGAACGCCATGCGACGATACACCACGTAGACACCGATTGTGGCACACGCGATCGAGACCAGCACCGCCGCGAGCAGGCTGGTGCGCATGAAACCGAAGCGCAACGGCTCAAGAATGATGTCCAACATGCTCGACCTCCTGCGCCACTCCGTCCTCGAGCTCGAAGATCACGTCGTAGCCGTCCTCGCGTACCGAGGTGTCGTGGGTTGCGGCG
>PUNW01000216.1 GCA_003552665.1 Spirochaetaceae bacterium
AGCGGTCCCCGGATGCTACCTGACCCCTCCGCATCGTGCGGAACTCCACCAGATGCTCGTACTCGCGCAGCGGATCCAGCGTTTCAAACGAGGCGGCGCCGGCAGCCATCAGCCGCTCGAACCCCGGGAACGGAACCGTTTCGTGCTCCAGCCCCCACAGCGCCGCTCCGAGCGCTTCAAAATAGGTGGCGGATTCCGGCACGATCAGCCCGGGTAGCCACTTTTTCAGTGTTTCCATCATCATCCGGTTGCGCGTGGAACCGCCGACAACCATGATGTTCTCCTCGGGAATATCCTTCAGAAGCTCGAGGACCTTATCCGCCATCATGCGGCAAAGCCCGGCCGTCACCCGCGAGCGGGGAATCCCCTTGTTGATCGCGTGCGTGCAGTCGGACTTGCAAAAGACCGAGCAGCGTCCCGATACCTGGTAGGGGTTTTCGGTGCTTGACCACTGCTCCGCCTGTTCTAGGGAAACCCCCATTCGTTTCAGCTGTTGAATGAAGAAATCGCCGGTGCCGGATGCGCATTTGTTTCCGGTCAACACGTTGGAGATACGGCCGTGCGCATCCAGCGCATAGGCCATGAACGTCTCCCCTCCGCACGAAACTACCGCCGGAGACCGAACGCCGCTCGGCTTGGCGTGTTGGTACGCGAGCTCAACCGCCTCCGGCTCGGAGATCGTGGAAAGGTTCACGAAATGACGAAAGCGCCTGCCGGTGGCAACGATCCGATCGTCCCTCCCAGGGTCTACCTCACGCAACAGCTCCACGAGCGTGGAGCGTGGGTCACCCCCGTGCGAGCGGGCCATCTGTCGCTCGATCGTTGGAGCCGCTTCCCTCCGGGAGGCTCCCGAGGCAGAGCCGCAGGTGCCCTCCTCGGACGCCCCCGATGATGCAACTTCAGCGAGCGATACGCTCGATGCTCCAATACATATCCCTAATGAACGCATGGTAGTTTCCTTCCGGTGTTGTCCGCCGGCCGAAACCCTCGCTATTCCCCCTCTCCACCCGGCAACTCGATTGCCGGCTGATGCATCGTTCGGCGCGACGAATCCATTATACTATAGCCTTAATATCCAGAATAATACCAAGCTGCTGATTTGTCAGCATCTGAGCCTTAGGGCGATTAGCTTTATGAGCGGGGATGCATGAGATTCGGCGGGACGGCCTTGCACGAGGGAGAGCCGGGAGCGGGGCGCGAGGCGCCGAGCGGCAGGCGACAAAGCGCTTGAGATGTGCGGAAACTGCTGCCATACTGTCAGCGACGTTACCGGAAACGGCTGATCGAAAGCGACCCGACACAACGTCTCGTGAGAGGAGGGAACGATGAATCAGAATAGTGAAGGCTCAGGGGCGGTTCGCGAGCTGATCGAGAACGGAGAATCAGTGCTGGGTGTGGAGTTCGGTTCCACCAGGATCAAGGCGAGCCTGATCACGCCCGACGGCTGGCCGCTCGCTTCCGGCTCCTATGATTGGGAGAACCAGCTCAAGGACGGCATCTGGACCTATGATCTCGAGACCGTCTGGGACGGAGCCGCGGCCTGTTTCACTGATCTCGTTGCCGACGTGAAGAACAACTACGACGTTAATCTCACGCGGTTAGCCGCCGCCGGCTTCAGCGGCATGATGCACGGGTATCTTGCCTTCGACAAAAACGACAACCTCCTGGTTCCCTTCCGAACCTGGCGGAACAACATCACCGAGGCAGCCTCAAAGGAGTTAACCGAGCTGTTCGGGTATCCGATCCCGCAGCGCTGGAGCATCGCGCATCTCTACCAGGCAATCCTGAATGGCGAAGGACACGTGGGTGAGGTTGCGTATCTCACCACCCTCGCCGGATACGTCCACTGGAAGCTAACCGGTGAGAAGGCGATCGGCATCGGTGAGGCATCCGGCATGTTTCCGGTCGACCCTGAAACCGGCGACTACGACGTATCGATGGTCGAGAAGTTCGACCGGCATATCGCTGACCGCGGCTTCACCTGGAAGCTGCGTGATCTCCTGCCTCAAATCGTTCCCGCAGGGGAGCCGGCCGGCACCCTCACAAGCGAAGGCGCTCTGCAGCTCGACCCTTCCGAACAACTGGAAGCGGGCGTACCGCTGTGCCCACCGGAGGGCGATGCCGGTACTGGTATGATCGCCACCAACAGCATACGGAGCAGAACCGGTAACGTCTCGGCCGGGACCTCGGTGTTCGCGATGCTGGTGCTCGACAAGCCGCTGTCAAAGGCACACCCCGAGATCGACCTCGTCGTCACGCCGGATGGAAAGCTCGTGGGCATGGCGCACTCCAACAACTGCACCTCCGACATCGATGCCTGGGTGGGACTGTTCGGGCAGGTCGCCAAAGCGTTCGGCGTGGAGGTCGAAGGTTCTGATCTCTACGGCCCGCTTCTCTCGCGCGCGCTCGAGGCCGAGCCCGATGCAGGCGGACTTCTCAATTACGGATATGTGTCGGGCGAGCACATCACCGGCTTCAGCGAAGGTCGGCCGCTGTTTGCTCGCAACCCGGACAGCCGGTTCACACTCGAGAACTTCATGCGGTCGGTTCTGTTCACTTCGCTAGGTGCGCTGCGTACCGGGTTGAACATTCTCTACGACGAAGGAGCGGTGGTCGATGAGCTGCGAGGCCACGGTGGGTTCTTCAAGACGCCGGAGGTCGGTCAGCGCATCATGGCGGCGGCAACCAGGACGCCGGTGAGCCTCCTTGATACCGCCGGCGAGGGAGGCAGTTGGGGCATGGCACTCCTGGCGGCATACACCCAGCGCGATGATACCGAGCTCAGCCTGGCAGACTTCCTGGACAAGCTCCTCGCCGACAGCGTTGGTACCGCGCTCGAACCCTCTGCGGAGGATATTCAGGGATTCGAGCAGTATCTCGAGCGCTACCACAAGGCGTTGGAAGTTGAACGGGCGGCGGTAGCGAACCTTCGATAGCCCCGAGAGCCGGTCGTCGGAGCGCCGAGCCGTGCCGTCGATGTGGCCGGCGCTCGGCAGACCGCGCCCTGCCGGGAGCACGGGAGGATCGTTTAGAGCACAAGGGTTACCAGCAGCAGAATCAGCACCGGGATCGGCAGGTAGCGTGCCGCGGTGATCATCCACCAGGCGGCGCCCTCGTGGGTTACCCCCATCTTCTCGACCAGGCGTTCGCGCGGGACGAGCCAGGAGATCAGCGCGCCGCCGATAATACCGGAGGCGACCACGATCTGCGTGGCGGCAAAGAGGTCCACCACCTCGAGAAACGGCCGACCGGCGAGAGAGAGCTGTACCGGCGTAAAGCTCAGCGCCGACGGCACGCCCAAAACCACAACCGGTACGATCGTGGCCACGACGGCCCGCGCCTGGGAGAGTGCAAACTCTTCCTTCACCGCGGTTACCACTACCTTGAGGCCCGCGATACAGGAGCTCAACGCGGCCAGAAAGAACAGCACGAAGAATACGGCGCCAAGCACCGCTCCCCCCGGAATCACTTCGAATACGCGTGGCAGGGTATTGAAAGCAAGCTCACTGCCCTCGTCCGGAGCCAGGCCGACGGTGAACACCATCGGGAAGATCATCAGCCCGGCGAGAAGCGCGATTGCGGTCTCGATCACGGCAACCGAGCCCGCGGCCCGCGGCAGGTTGACCTTGTCCGGCAGGTGACTGCCGTAGGTGATCAGATACCCCTGGCCGACCGCAAGCGAATAAAAGGCCTGGCCGAAGGCGAACAGCCACATACTCGGGCTCGCGAGCGCGCCGAAATCGGGGCTGAACATGAAGCGCATCGCTTCGCCGGCACCGGCCTGAGTCAGACCGAACGCTGCAAGTCCAATCACGATCACGATCAGAACCGGCATCAGAACGGTCGTCGTCTTCTCGATCCCCTCCACGCCTCGCACCAACACGCCCGCGGCTATGATCGCTACCACAAAGAACAACCACAGCGAGATATAGCCCGCCGTGAACTCTTCGAAGCCGACCAGGCGCCCCGTCACGCTGCGCGCTGCGTAGCCGAGCGTCCAGCCGGTGATCACCAGATAGTAACTGAGAATGATACCGGTCAGGCCGACCACAACCCAGCCGAACAGCGGCGCCAGCCGATGATAGCGGCGGAAGGTTCGCACCGGGCTCCCCTGTGCGGCACGCCCCACCCCGATCTCAAGCACCATGATTGGAAAGCCGAGGATCACCGCCGCGATCAGATAGGCGATGATAAACGCTGCACCGCCGTTGTCGCCCGCCATGTAGGGAAATCGCCACAGATTGCCCAACCCCACGGCGGCTGCAGCCGTTGAGAACACAAACGCCCGTTCCGAGGACCACTTCGCCCGCTGTTGCATGAGAGCTCCTTCATTGACCAGGTTTGATCATCGCTCGCAGTCTCCTGCAGAGAACCTGAATCACCGCCTGAGCGATATCGGGGTGGTCCACCAGTACCGAATCGAAGGCGTCTTTGTCAATCCGCAGGAGCGAGGTGTCTTCCAGCGCGGTTACCGAAGCGGAGCGCGGCTCCGGATCGAGCACGGCCATCTCGCCGACCACACGTCCGGGTCCGAGCTCCGCGAAGCGCGTGTTCTCGTCGTGGATCGCCACCCGTCCGTGGCAGATAATGTACATACAGGTTCCCAGGTCGCCCTGATGGATGAAGGTCTGCCTGGCGGATACCTCGAGGTCCTCAGCGATCGAAGCGATGTGAGCCAGAATTGAATCGGGAATGCTCGAAAAGATATCGGCCGATTTCAGCGTAATTACGCGTTCAATAGTACTAAGCACAGCTCCCTCCGGTGGTTCGCTGGAGATACCGAGCTGATAGCCGGCGAACCCTGCACAAACTCGCAGCCACTCCTCCGGCCAGGTCTCGGCATCCCCCAGTATCTCGGTGACGCGCTCCTCACTCGACAATCCCCTCAACCCGAACAGCTCGCCGTAACGGGCCGAATCGGGAGGGCGATTGTCCGGGTGTTCGGCAATCGCAAGCACGCGCTGCTTGATCGTCCCCGAAAGCTCCACTTCCAGCAGCTCCAGTCCCAATGCTCGCTGCTTGGCGTCGCCTTCAACGATCTTCTGGCGCATCCCCATGATCTCGTCCTGGTCATATAGGAAGGTCAACAACAGAAAGACAGCCTCCAGGTGACGGCGGTAGAGATCGTTCAACGCCGAGATCAGCGGCAGCAAGCGTTGATCAGCCCCGACCTCCGACAAGGCCAATACCGCTCGCGCGGACTTGAGCGTGTGGGCATCCAACAGGCGCCGCACCGCCGGTCCCACACTCGCCCCCGCTTTGTAGCCTCGGCGGCTCAGCGCGGTGTATACCGCGAACGCTACCTCGGGTTCGGGATGCTCGATCGCGGCCTCCAAAGCACGAACGATGCGCTGGTCGGCGACACGCGCGGCTGCCCGGATTACCCGCAACCTACCGGCCGGCGAGAGACCGGTATCGCCGTTCAGGCTGCGCTCAAGCAACGGAACCAAATCAGCGCCGAGCGCCGTCAGAGCAGCCAGGGCTTCCGGGCGCGTGGCCACCGGATCTATCCAGGGAACGATGCCGTCAAGCAGGGCCGGATGGGCAACGCTGCGCGCCGCCTTCAATGCCGCCCGGACCACGCTCATCTCCGAGTCTGCCAGCAATGTGTGCAACGGGTGGTAGAAGTTGCGGATGCCGACACGCTCGAGAATGAAAGCGGCGTCGACGCGCTCAGACGGCTCGCTCGACGAGACCAGCCGATTGAACACGTCACCGGCCTGCAGGATACCGTTGATGCCGCCGTAGAGGAAAAGACCGGTTACTGCTGCAGTGCGCGCGGGCCGCGATTCATCGCGTAGGAACGGCAACACCACCGGGGCCGGCTCATCCACCACCGAGCACAGCGCCAACACCGCATTCCCGCGCGCATCCTCATCGGGTTCGTCGACCAACGCGCCTCCGAGCGCCGCACGCGCCCAGCGCGGAGCGCTCTCCTCCACCCTGCGATACACTTCGCGACGGACCTCGGGGTCGGGATGCCGAATAAGCTCCTGTAACCGGGTCTCGTAACTCGGATGGCCGGCTTCCTGAAGCAACTCGAGC
>PUNW01000094.1 GCA_003552665.1 Spirochaetaceae bacterium
CCGCGTTCGGCCACTGATATCCGGCTCACGGTTCGTACACTACCTCATGCTCATCATTCTGCTGAGCTCCGGTTCTGTAGCTTCGGTCACGGCTCAACAAGCGAGCCAGGCAGAGCAGATGCGCGAGCTGCGCGAGGAGTTAGCGGTGATCACCGACCTTGGCCTGCTCCTCGGCTTCATCCTCAGAATGGACCAGGAGGAGCCCGAGTTGGCCTTACGCTCTTCGCAGGTGAGTCAACTGCGCTCCATCACCGACGAAATCGCAGCCACGGAGCGCCTGGAACCACAGACAGCGCACAGGATGCTCGACACCATCGAAGAAGAGGTGCTGACTCCCGAGCAGTTGCTGCACACCGACAAGCTCTTCATCACCCGAGAAGAAACTCGGGTGCCCGGCTCAGGATCGTCCGGGGGGTCTACGGTATCTCCGGCGCAAGACGACGGCAGTTCCGCCAGTGGTTCGGCCGCCGCATACGCTGCCGGCGAACCGTATAATCCACTGACGGACGACACCCGACAGGTCGGCGAAACGTTCCGGAAGCTGAGGGAGCGCCTGCAAGACTGATCTCCGGTGGTTACATCCCGGGGTCATGTGGTCACTGCCTTATAACCCCCACTACGCGGCCTTCCCCATGAGCTGGCCGTGAAAAGTTCCCCTCCGCCGCAGTGCGAACGTTGCAAGCAGCACCGGTCGCTGCTATGATACATCAAAGCTCCGGTAGAATGTGTACCGCTGTCCCGCTGGCGAGCCTTCGGAACGCCACGGTAGAGAGAACAGGGCAATACCGTCACCGGCAAGGCTTTCTGCACCGCGCCAAAAGGAGGAGGGGCAGATGAGAGGATTGGCGAGCGCTCACCGAACTCTGGTTGCTGCGATCTGGATTACGGTAGTAGCGGTTAGCCCGCTGGCGGCGCAGGATCTGGTCATTCTGCATACCAACGACATTCACGGGCGCATCGAGACCGACCTGGAGACGAGCGAGCCGCGGCTCGGGATGCCGCTGATTGCCGCGATCATCGAAGACTACCGCGACCGCTACGACCATGTACTCGTGCTCGATGCAGGAGACACAATCCACGGGCGCCCAATCACCAATCGCCTGGAAGGCCGAAGCACCGTCGAGACCATGAATTCCGCGGGCTACGACCTGATGGTGCCGGGAAATCACGATTTCAACTTCGGCTACGAGCGGCTGTTGCAGCTTGAAGAAAAGATGGAGTTCGACCTCATCGCCGCCAACGTATACAAAGACGGCGAGCTCTTGTTCAAGCCGTACGTGATCAAAGCGGTCGGTGATTTCCGGGTTGGTGTCTTCGGTCTCGCAACTCCGGACACCTACAGCACCACCCATCCCGATAACATTGTCGGTATCGAGTTCGGTGATATGGCAGAGGCCGCCGCAACGTATGTGGAGATCCTTCGGGACGAAGGCGTGGACCTGGTAGTAGCGCTCGGCCATGTGGGTTTCGGGCGGAACTACCCGTCCACCGCGGTTGTCGAACAGGTCGAGGGGATCGATCTGTTCGTGGACGGCCATAGTCACGACCGCCTGCGCGAGGGTGAACGGCACCATGGGACTCTGTTCGTTCAAGCCTACGAGTATTCGAAGGACATGGGCGTGGTCTACGTCGATCTTCAGGGCGATGAGCCCGAGTTCGATGCGCGCTTGATCTCGGCTGCCGACGCCGGGGAGATCCCTCCGCACGAGGAGATACAGGCGATGCTCAAGGAGTTCCGAGAGGAAGTCCGCGCTCTGATGCTGGGATTCTAACCTTCGAGCCGCTGGGGAGCCCTATCTTCGCCCCTAGCTGCGGCCCGAAAGAAACGGTAACCTTACAGGAGGAGTCGAATGAAGAGACGATTTGCACGGGCGACGTTTGCTGCAGTTACAGCCGCGTTGCTGCTCGCCGGAGTGTTTCAGGTGCATGCTCTTGACACCGTGATCGGCGAGGCGGGACTGTTTCTCAACGGAGAGAGGCAACACGTGCGCTCCCAGGAGACCAATCTCGGCAACCTGGTGACCGACGTCATCCGGGAATACACCGGCGCCGACGTGGCCATCTACAACGGAGGCGGTATCCGCGACTCAGCCTCTATGGGCGAGATTACGCTCGAGAACGCGATGGAGATTCTCGCGTTTGAGAACAACGTCGTCACCCTCGAGATGACAGGCAGCGCCATCATCGAGACACTCGAGCGCGGCGTGTCTTCCTATCCGGAAACTTCCGGGGCCTTTCTGCAGGTCAGCGGACTACGGTTCTACTTCAACCCGAACCGCTCGCCGGGCGATCGGGTGGAGCGCGTGTACGTGGGAGGCTCGGAACTCGACCCTGACGGCACCTACACCCTGGCGACCAACGATTTCCTCGCTGCCGGCGGTGACGACTACGCCACACTCGAGGCGGCGACACAGATCGATCAGCACGAGATGATCGACACCCGGATGTTCATTGAGTACATCCAGAACAACAGCCCGGTGTTCCCGACGGTGGAAGGACGCATCGTCGTCATACGGTAGAACCGTCCCGAACCAGGGCGGCTTCAGATAGGGTGGCCACATTCGTACGCCGGCTTAAGTTCGGCATGTGTTGCTCGTCCCGGCATCTCACCGGGTCACGGCAACACAGCCGGCTGCATGGATTGGCCGCAAGAACTCAACAGCTCCGCTCTCGGTGCGGCCGGCTACCTCGAATCAGGAGAGCTCGCTCTCCCGGTCTGCCTACGTGTTTCGCAGCGCTTCGTAGAGATAGAACACGTGCGCGACCCAGGCGAGCACAATGCCGACCACCATGATGCTTGTCCCGACGCCGAGAAGCCCTTTGCTTCCGGTAACGGCCGCGAGCAGCATCATAATCAGCGCGACAAAATAGCAGAAGACCTTGACCCGGCCCATGATGCTCGGGTCCGGCACGCCGACTTTCCCGCCGTACAGATACCCGGCCACATAGAGCAGGTAGGCCAGATCCGGCAGGATCATGTGGACGATGAGCGGCAGACCGATCAGGCCCTGAACGTACAGATAGTACAGCACCCCTACTGCAAGGACTTTGTCGGCCAACGGATCGACGAACTTCCCAAACAGCGTCACTTGATCCCGCTTCCGGGCGAGCACTCCGTCCGCCGCATCTCCAATTGCGCCCACCGCCACAATCGTCAGCGCGGTTGAGGCCGTAATCAACTGCGGCAGGAACAGAAAAACCGACAGCGCAAAACGGGCCACCGTGATGTGATTCGGCCTGACGGCGAACGGCAGATAGCGCAGAACACGGATCAGCGCATCGTCACGTACCTGAGTTTCAGACAGCGTCAAGGCCTTGAGCCGTACCCGCAGTGTCCGGAGCATGTCGCATCTTCCGACGCCTGCGCCCCGCTGTCAAGGGATCCATCACGCCGCACGGCGGCCATCAGGCGAATATGTGGGCCAGATAAGGGTTCAGAAACACGCCGGCAGGGTCCAGCCTGCGACGCAATGTGACGAAATCATCCCAGCGGGGCCACAGCGGAGCCAGCTCCTGTGCACCGGCCTTGAAGCGCTTCGCCCAGTGCGGGCGCCCGTCGTAGCCGAGAAAGAGATCTTCAACCAGGTCGAACGCCCGGTAAGACTCGGCATGTTCGGGATTGCGAGTGACACACCCCACAGTAACGGTATTGTGCCCGTAAGCGGTGCTCAGCCATGTGCCGTCAGCCTGAAGAAAGCGGATATCCATCGGGATATGCGCGTACGCGTTGTTATCGGTACGTTCCAGGCCGGTCAGGAGATCGTCAAACAGCGCATCGAACCGATCCTGCGCAACCGTCCACTCAGCCAGCTCCAGCGTAGAGGCGCGGGACTTGGTGACCGTTGCCCCGTAGAGGGTCCCTTTCGTCACGATGCGGCCCGAGAAGAAAAGCCGGCGCAGCACGCGATTGGCGATACGCGTGAAGCGCGGGTGAGCCACGGTACGCCCATACAACGCGCGTGACACCTCACGCCGGTACTTGTGGCGGCGCGGCGCGGGCTTTTCCTCCACCGGTTCGCCAGGGTCAATCCGGTCACCGAGAATCACCCATGCGTATCCGGTGTGCGGAAGATAGATGATCCGTACGAAATCATGCCGCGCGAGCCATTCACGATAACTGCGGCGCCACACCTCGTCGGGAATCGCCTGCTCTTCCACGCGCAGGTAGTACAACGGATGACATTGGAAGGTAACCGTTGAGATAACCCCGAGCAGCCCCAGCGAGCACCGAACCGCCGGCATTTCCGGATCATCGGCGGTTATCTCGCGAACTGACCCGTCAGGCTGGATCAGGCGGCAGGTGACCATGTATTCGGCAAGCGGGTGGGCATCACCGGCAGTTCCGTGCGTACCCGTGGCAATGGCACCGGCGACCGTGACGCTGTCAATATCCGGCAGGCAAGGCAGGCACCAACCACGCGGCTCGATCTCGCGCATCAGCTCCTGCAATGTGGTTCCGGCTCGGACGGTTATCTGCATCCGGTCTTCCGCAACTGACACCACGCCGCGGTAGGTCGTGCTGTCGATCAACACGCCGGTTCCGGCGGCAATATCGGCAGACGACTGGCGGTTACCGAAGGCCCGCACCCCGGTGAGAGACGCTTCGTCTGCGTTCCCAACTCCACCGGAAGCAGGCGGCTCAATCCTCCGGACGGTATCACAGAACTCTTCCTCGGCCTTTGGGCGAACCAATTCCACATACGAGTGCTGAATATTCCCGTTCCAACTTACCCACGTCCCGCCTATACGGGAGCCCGAGCCGCTGCAGCGGGCCGAATGCTTTGGATGTGTCATGTAGGAGAATAACCTATCAGACTGTAGCGAAAACGAATAGACCCCGCCCCGCCCTTTTTCCCGTCCGGCGCTTATCCCTTCTTACCCCGGCGCATCACCTCGGCGAGTCGGTCGGCCTGGAGGCAAAAGGTCTCAAACCGCGCGTCCATAATCTGGGAAAAGGGGCTGCCGTCGCTTTCAACGCTGAGGAAGGGCAGCACATCGAGCTTCTCCCGATAAGCATCCAGATTGACGGGTTCGCCCGCATTTCGGGCGGCTCTCTCCTTGCCGGCGATACTCATCTCCGGCGTGGCTACCGCTTCGGTCATCCGTGAGTTCATACAGCCGAACGGTCCGATGTTGATCACCCCGCAATACTTATCGATGAAGCGGCTGAGGGCCGCCCCCGAAGAGAGCCCCGGCTCTCCGGTGAGCTCCAGGGGAAAGAAGTGCGTTGAGTGCTTCATGTATTTTTCAATCTCAATGAGCTCATATTCATAGAGTCCGGTCTGCGCAAGAAGCTTCTTGATCTTCTTTTCGTGGTGGTTCTGGAGAACATCAGAGACGAGAGACTCGATTCGTCCCGCGAGGTTGGTCCTGGTCTCAAACATGTTGATCTTGCGGAGAAAGTCCACATAGCGAGCCCACTCCGTAACCGGAGCGTCGAGCATCACAAAGCCCCTTTCGGCAAGTTTCTCAGGGATCCCCATGAGACTGAAATGGTCGCGGCGGACAAAGATCTCTCCGACAATACCCACATACTTGGCCTCGGAAATCGGTTGTCTGAGCTCGATCTCCGAGAGGGCCCCGACACTCTTGCGCAACTGCGGATAGAAGCGCCTCTCTCCGCTGCCGTCGATCGCCGCGAGCAGACGGGAGAACTCCTGGTTGAAGATCTCCATCCCTCGCTCCCTGTCCACGGCCAACGCCTTGATCGCAGCCCGGATATCTTCCATCACGTCAGCCGCGTAGAGGATCTTGAGAGCATCCAACCTGAAGCCGATCCCCAACCCGTTGTACCCGCTGTCGTTCTCCAAGGTGATGACGGCGACGTTTCTGAGGCGGTGCTTTTCGATGATTGTCTTGACCAGGATCTCATACTGCCCCACACGACAGCACCCCCCTGCCGAGACGAGAAATATCGCCACCTTCTCATCAGGATCTTCACGGTACTTGAGATACATCAAAAGCTCACCGATGATGTTGATCACCGGCAAACACTCCTTGCCGGTGACGACGGCCCTGCCAAGG